>CAZOTG010000001.1:0-28154 GCA_964582585.1 uncultured Chromatiaceae bacterium
GGAGCTGGTGGCGCGCGCCATCCATCAGGCGTCCGGGCGCGACGGCCTGTTCGTGCCCATCAACTGCGCCGCGATCCCCGCCGATCTCTTGGAGAGCGAACTGTTCGGCCATCAAAAGGGCGCCTTCACCGGTGCCCACCGCGACCGCATGGGAAAATTCGAGCTGGCGAACGGTGGCACCATCTTTCTCGACGAGGTCACCGAGATGCCCCTGGCCCTGCAGGCCAAGCTGTTGCGGGTATTGCAGGAGGGTACCGTGGAGCGCTTGGGCGCGCAGCGCGCCGTGAAGGTCGATCTCCGCATCGTGGCCGCCACCAACCGCGACCCGCAACAGGCCGTCAGCGAAGGCGTGATGCGCCAGGATTTGTTCTTCCGCCTGAACGTGGTGCGCGTCGACGTGCCGCCCCTGCGGGAGCGGCACGAGGATATCCAGCTATTGGCGGAGCATTTTCTGCAGAAATACAGCGCCGAGTTGGGTCGCCCGGTACCGCGCTTGACCGAGGCAGCGTTGCACAGCCTGCATGCCTATGGTTGGCCCGGCAACGTCCGGGAATTGGAAAATCTCATGGAGCGCGCCGCGGTGTTGTGTCGCGGCAAGATCGTCGAGCCGCAGCATCTGCCCCAGGACGTTGGTTATACCGCCGAAGCTTCACCTGCCGCAGGCTCTACCGTCACGGTGGAGTTCGAATCGCTGGTGTTGGACGAGCATGTTGCGGCACTGGAGAAACAATTGATCCAGGTGGCCTTGCAGCGCAGCGACGATAATAAATCGGCGGCGTCGCGCCTGTTAGGTGTCAGCGAGCGGACTCTGTGGTACAAGATAAAAAAATACGGTCTTTAAATTTAGCTTGCTGAGGTCGCATGACGGTCCGTGGAAGCTGAATGCACTACATTTCCGGTGCGGCGCCCTATGCAAACAGGGCCGGAATCCTTAAAATGGTTTTATAACTTAATAATGAAAGAATAGGTCTGACATGGCGCAAGCGAAATGGAGTCTACCCACCCGTTGGCTGCACATAGGATTGGCCCTCACCGTCTCCCTGCAACTGCTCATCAGCCTGGTGATGGAGCCGCCCGATGAGGAGCATGCCACCGCCCTGGCGCGCGCCGCCTTCGAGGCCCATGAGGCGGTGGGGCTGGCGGCAGTATTGATCGTAGTGGTTCACTGGCTGTGGAGCACCATAGGCAAAGCCGACGGCGGCCTGGCCCATCTGTTCCCCTGGAGTGGTTCCGCCTGGGCGGAGGTCAAGGCGGATATCGCCGGTCTGATGAACCGGCGACTGCCGGACGGTGGTCCACGCGGCGGTCTGCCGGGTCTGGTGCACGGCCTGGGTTTTCTGGCGGTGACCGGCATGGCTGCGACCGGCGCGGTGCTGTTCGTGATCTTCCCCGAAACCGGCAAGCCCAGCGACACCGTGGAGTTCTTCGCGGAGATCCACGAATTTATCTCCAATTTCGTATGGGCGTACTGGTTCGGCCATGTCGGTCTGGCCCTGATCCACAAATGGGCGGGCCACCCCAACGTCAAAGAGATGTTCAGCCTGAAATCCTAGCTTATGCCGTTCCCCGGCGGATCATCATTACCCCAATAGCGCCAATATCCCTTCCAGGCCAACCTGATTGAGGGCGATATGGGCCTGGGCCCGCACCTTGGGTTTGGCGTGGTAGGCGACGCTCAATCCCGCCGCCTTCATCATAAGCAGGTCGTTGGCGCCGTCGCCTACGGCGATAGCCTGTCGCGGGGTGATGTCCAGGGACCGGCAAAGTTCCAGCAGGAAGTCCCGTTTGCCTTCGGCGCCGACGATGGTGCCGAGGACCTTGCCGGTGAGGCGGTCGGCGATGATTTCCAAGGTGTTGGCGCGGGCATAGTCTAGCCCGAGGTGTTCCTTGAGGCGTTCGGTGAAATAGGTGAAGCCGCCCGAGACCAGACCGACCCTGATGCCGCGCGCCTGCAGGCCGGCGATCATTTGTTCCGCGCCGGGATTGGGGCGCAGCCGTTCCCGATAGACATGTTCCAATGCGGAGGCATCGAGACCGGCCAGCAGGGCGACGCGGCGCGTCAGTGATTGCTCGAAGTTGAGTTCGCCGCGCATGGCGGCCTCGGTGATGGCGGCGACCTCGGGTTTCTTGCCGATGAAGTCAGCGATCTCATCGATGCACTCAATGTTGATGAGGGTGGAGTCCATGTCGGTGACCAGCAGCCGTACCTGGCCGGGATCGAAACCCGCCGGCAAGGCATTGATGTCGACAAGGTGCTGTCTGCGCAGCGCCTCGAGTTGTTCGTGGCTTGAAGCCTGCGCATCGCGGATGCGCCAACAGCCGTCATGCGCTTCCGGGGTGCCGCCGGTCCGGGCGGCGATGGTGTGGGCTATATCGTTATCGAGTTTCGCGCCTTGGAGGATGAGGGTGGTCATGCCGTTATCTGGGTCTGAACGCCGTTAAGTAACCGTCACATGATAACCCAAATATGGCGTTGCCGCTTGATGGCTGGCTGCGTGTGCGCAGCGCACGCTACATTGATACATGCGGCCTTTCTTCCGGTAAGAACAGCGCCGTCAGGTCGTTGAGAAAACGCCTGCCCAGTTCGGTGGGACGGATGGCGTGCATATCCCGCGCGATGAGTCCTTTGCGTTCCGCTTCCTGCAGCGGTTCTTCCATGATGGTCAAGGGCAGGCCGGTGTGTTGGGCGAACAAGGCCACGGGAAATCCTTCGTTGAGTCGCAGGGCGTTGAGCATGAATTCGAAACCGGCCTCATGCCGCTTCAGGGTCCGCTCCTCGGCGATGCGCGCCGGGCCCGCGGCCTTGACGAGATAGTCGCGGGGATGGCGGACCTTGGCGGTGCGGGCGACGCACTGGCTTTGCGCGCTGCTGATCTTGGCGTGTGCGCCGGCGCCGATGCCGAGATAATCACCGAACTGCCAGTAATTGAGGTTGTGACGGCAGCGGTGTCCGCCTCGGGCATAGGCCGAGACTTCGTAGTGTTCATAACCGGCGGCGGCGAGCCGGGCCTGACAGGTTTGTTGTATTTCCCAGAGCGCATCGTCGTCCGGCAGTGTCGGCGGCATACTGGCGAAGCGGGTATTGGGCTCGATGGTGAGTTGATAATGGGAGAGGTGGGACGGTTGCAAGTCGATGGCCTGTTTGAGATCGGCGAGGGCCTGCGCCGTGGTCTGTCCGGGCAGACCGTACATGAGATCCAGGTTCAGTTCCTCGAAGCCGGCGGCGTGAGCCGCCTCCGCGGCGGCGATCGCTTCCCGCGGTCCGTGGATGCGGCCGAGGCTATGCAGCATGCCGGCGTCGAAGCTTTGCACGCCGATGGACAGGCGGTTAATTCCCGCCGCTCGCAACTCCGCGAACTTGCCGGCCTCCGCGCTGCCGGGGTTGGCCTCCAGGGTGATCTCCGCAGTGGCGGGGAGGGGCAACAGTGCGCGCACCTGCGACAACAGGCGGTCGATCGCCGCCGGTGAGAACAGACTGGGCGTGCCGCCGCCGATGAACACCGTCTCCAACGGCCGGCCCCATACCGTGGGTAACTCCTGTTCTAGGTCGGCGATCAGGGCATCGACATAGGCCCGTTCGGGGATGGTGTCTTTGATCTCGTGGGAGTTGAAGTCGCAATAGGGGCACTTGCGCACGCACCAAGGCAGGTGCACGTACAGCGACAGTGGCGGCAAGGTAGTGAAGTGGAACATGGCCGCAGGTTAACAGATTTTGCGACGCGCCTATCGTGGGGGCGGCGCGGTCTCGTCGCGATCATTTCCACAGAACGAGTGACTATTACACCACGAAGCGACTGAGCGCCTCGTTGAGATCGTAGGCCAAGCGGGTCACTTCCTCGGTGGCCTGGGTGCCTTGTTCCGCATTGGTGCTGGCACTTTGCGCCAGCCCGTTGATCTGGACCAGGTTCTGGCTGAGGTCATTGGCGACATGGCTCTGTTGTTCCACCGCCACGGCGATCTGGTTGTTCATGTCGTTGACGGTGGTCATGGCCGAGTTGATAAGGGTGAAGGCCTCGTTGGCCTCCGTCGAGTGATTGACCACTTCATCGGTTTGCGAACGGCTGCGCGTCATCACCTGGGCGGCATTGCTTGCACCCTCCTGCAGGCGTTGGATCATATTTTGAATCTCGGTGGTGGATTCCTGGGTGCGAGAGGCCAGGGTGCGCACTTCGTCGGCTACCACCGCAAATCCCCGGCCCTGCTCGCCTGCCCGAGCGGCTTCGATGGCGGCATTCAGCGCCAGGAGATTGGTTTGATCGGCGATGCCGCGGATAACATCCAGGACCGCACCGATGGAGTCGCTTTCGCGTTCCAGGTGCGACACGGTATCCGCCGCGTTCTGTATTTCGCCTGCCAAATCAGTGATGAGGCCTACGGCGCGATTCATGCGCTCGCTACCGCTGCGCGAACTGTCGTGGGCCTTGAGGGTGGCGTCCGCCGCGCCATGGGCATTATTGGCCACCTCCTGGATACTGGCCGCCATTTCCCTGATCGCTGTGGCCACCTGTTCCGTATTGAGCTGTTGTTCGGAAATAGTGCGTGTGGTCTCATGACTGGTGGTACTGACCTGTTCCATGGCCGTTGCCAAACTCGCAACCGCCCTGCTGACCCTGCCGACCAGGTCGTGAACCGCATCCATGAATGCATTGAACCCTTTTGCAAACTCGCTGCGTGCCTTTCGGTTGCGGTAGGTGAGATCGATTTTCTCGCCATTGATAGAGAGATGAGAGCCGATCTCATGCAGTTCTTCCGTTTGTAATGCCTCTTTTAGACCGCGCATTGCCATATAAATCAATACGCCTGATTCGAATACGACATAAGCCGCATGGATCAACACCATGTCCAGCCCGGTACGGTGGGTAAATAACCATACCCCGACACCGGAGGCCTGAAGATAGTCGAACAGCAAATGGTGTACCGCAATCACCGCCGCGCCTATAACGATGGTTACCCAGTCGCGATAAAAGAGTAAAAAGGAGAGCAGTACGAATACCCCGAAGTGAAGCTCTATCATGCCGTGGCCTTGGTGGATATGCAGCCCGCAGAACACCATGAAGGAGGTGGCCACACTGTAGCGAGTCGCCCGGCTGCCGGGCATGGTCATCGTCAGCGCGGTCGGGATGATGGCCGCGGGCAGGCCCACAAGCAGCGCGGGAGTCCAGGTGTCGTACCAGACGGCGAGGGCCATGGCGAACAGAAACAGCACCCAGCATACCTTCAGCATTAGCCTATCGCCATCGACGCGCAGCTGATGCAGGGAAAATTGATTATTCATTTTGAGTAGGTCCTTGAGTGGGTAGTGGAATCTTCCTGTTAATGTGAGTGTTATCGACAGCGACTGCGGAGAATTTAGCGAAATGCAGATGAGTAGCACACGGAGGGAGGAACTGGAGATATTTTTATTGATTTTTCTGGCAGTTACCCATCAAATTAACCAGATTTATTGATGGGTTATATGCTGTGCCGGCGAAATCGCCGGGCGGAACAAAAATCGGCGGGGGGACGTGTTCCTTGCGCGTGGAGCTCGGGGCGGCTTAATTATCTTTCGCGCCCTGACTCACCCAATCACGCAGTATCTCGATCTGCTGTGTGAGCAGGGGCCGTTCGTTGTGGGGCATGCGGATGCTGGGATCGGCGCGCCCCTCGATCAAGACCATCATATTGCTGATCAATGGGTTACCCGGCACTACGATCCTGCCATGTTTGGTGCCCTTCATGAGGCTTGCATAAGTGCGCAGATCCAAGCCGCTGGCCTCATAACCGGGTCCGCCGGGTTGATGGCATTTCACGCAGTGATTTTCCAGGATGGGCAGAACGTCGAGCTTGAAACTGACCTGTTGCGCGGCATAGGCCGGCGCAGACCATATCGCAGATTGCAGTGTGGTGGTGACGATGGCGAGAACTAGATAATGCGATCGTTTAATGCAGGTCATGACGCGGTTCCTTGCCGTTAGCTATGGGCATCATTTTAACGCGCGCTTATATGCAAGTCATCGTTGCCTAAGTTGCGAGGGAAGCGGCATAGAGCGGCGGCACGCAACCCAAACGGTTACTGCCGTGGCTTGAAAAAACACACGATATCCCAACTTCCATGGCGTTTGCCCGGGGGAGGTGGATGCAAGGGACCAGGACATTTGGCCCGCTTGGGCATGGCTTGTTACCAGCGTGAGCGTCCGCCGCCGCCACGCCCACCCCGGCTCTCTTTTTCTTGAGCCATGTTGACCTTGATGGCGCGGCCATCTACATCTTTTCCATTGAGTTCCAAGGCCTTCTCCGCGGCCTGCTGGCTGGCAAAGGTGATGAATGCAAATCCCTTGGAGCGGCCCGTCTCTCTGTCTTTGATCAGTGCGATATCTTGAATTTCGCCGTAAGCTGAGAACATTTCCCTCAATTGGGATTCGTCTACCGAGTACGGAAAATTGCCTACATATAGTTTATTTTGTTGCATGGGAACTCCAATCATGTAAGTTGAAATTTTTCAAAGGGTGATACCGTATGGTATCTACCCCATTCAGCGGGCAAGGCTTAAACCTCGAAGATCTTTGCTGACCAATACCTGGGTTGGGCGGGGAGCAAGCTTCGTCGCTAAGTGTACTCCGGATGGGGGGCAGGTGTAATCCAGATATTGTTTCAACCCCGCAGCGCCATGATGAGCTTGCGCAGCGCCTGGCCGCGGTGGCTCAAGCGGTTCTTGATGTCGGGTGATAGCTCGGCGGACGAGCAGTCGTGGCCGGGGACATAGAACACCGGGTCGTAGCCGAAGCCGTTGCTGCCACGCGGCGCGAACAGGATACGGCCTTCCCAGGTGCCTTGGCAGAGAATGGGGGTAGGATCCTTGACGTGGCGCAGATAGACCATCAGGCACTGAAAGCGTGCACTGCGTTGCGCATCGGGCAGGTCCCCGAGATCGGCCAGCAGTTTTTCTAGGTTGTCTTTATCCGTGGCGGTGCTGCCGGCGTAGCGCGAGGAATAGATGCCCGGCGCCCCGTCCAGGGCATCCACTTCCAGTCCCGAATCGTCGGCGATCGCGGGCAGCCCGGTGTGGGCCGCGGCATTGCGTGCCTTGAGGATGGCGTTTTCCACGAAGGTGAGGCCGGTCTCTTCCGCCTCGGGGACATTAAAGTCCGATTGCGGCACCACCTCCAGATCATGGTCGGCGAGCAGTTCGTTGATCTCCCTGACCTTGCCCAGGTTGCCGGTGGCGAGCACGATTTTCTTCATGTCAGAACTCAAAAAAAAAGCTTAACCACGGAGGGTACGGAGAACACGGAGATTAAATTAATTTAAAGCTTTTCTCCGTGCCCTTCGTGTTCTCCGTGGTTCATCCTGGTTGTTAATCCGCCAGCGCCATGCGCTGGTGTTCGATGAGGTCGGTGATGCCGCCCTTGGCCAGTTCCAGCATTGCCTGCAGTTCGTCCATGCGGAAGGCGTGGCCCTCCGCCGTGCCCTGTACCTCGATGAAGGCGCCGGCGTCGTTCATCACCACGTTCATGTCGGTCTCGGCGTTGGAGTCTTCTGCATAATCCAGATCCAGCACCGGCGCGCCTTTATAGATACCCACGGATACCGAGGCCACATATCCGTAGATGGGATCCTTATTGATGAGTCCCTTGTTTTGCATATGACGCACCGCATCCACCAGCGCCACGTAACCGCCGGTGATGGAGGCGGTGCGGGTGCCGCCATCGGCCTGGATGACGTCACAGTCGACGGTGATGGTGCGCTCGCCAAGGGCGGCCAGGTCCACCACCGCGCGCAATGTGCGCCCGATCAGACGTTGGATCTCCATGGTGCGTCCGCCCTGCCGTCCCTGGGCCGCCTCGCGGTTCATGCGTTGGCCGGTGGAGCGGGGCAGCATGCCGTACTCGGCGGTGACCCAGCCCTTGCCCGTGCCTTTGATCCAGCGAGGCGCCCTTTCCTCCACGGTAGCAGTGCACAGCACCCGGGTGTCGCCGAACTCCACCAGTACGGCGCCTTCGGGGTGCTTGATGTAGTGGCGGGTCAGTTTGATGGTGCGAAGCTGGTCGGGGTTTCTGCCGCTGGGGCGCATGGCTGGTCCTTAAAAATCATGACAGGGAAGGGGGGGCAGCATTATAGCTTGCTTCCGCGGTACGAGGCCAACGCCGGCTGTTTCGCAAACTTGCCTGCAAAGGGTACTATGGCAAACCATTGATAGCGCTTATTGGGGGTATAGAAAATGATCCACAGCATGACCGCCTTCGCGCGCCGCGCGGGGGAGACCCCTTGGGGTGTGTTGACCTGGGAGCTGCGTACCGTGAATCACCGTTATCTGGAGATCTCGCCGCGCCTGCCCGAGGACCTCCGGGTGCTGGAATCCCAGGTGCGCGACCGTGTCAGTACCGCCCTGCAGCGCGGCAAGGTAGAGTGTCAGCTGCGTTTCCAGTCCCTAGCCCAGCAGTCTTCCGACTTCGCCCTTAATAAAGAGCTGATCACCCGCCTGACGGCGGCGGCGGCCGAGGTGGATCAAATGTCGGAGCGCCCGGCGCCGCTCAGTGCCCTGGACATCCTTCGCTGGCCCGGTGTCATCCAGGCGCCTCTCCCGGATCACGAACAAATGGCGGTGGCCGCGCTCCAGATTCTGGACGAAGCGCTGGCGGAGTTGCAGGCCACCCGCGCCCGCGAGGGTGCCAAACTCAAGGGACTGATCCTGCAGCGCTGTGACGCCGTGGCGGCCCAAGCCGCGGTCGCCGCCCAGCGCCTGCCCGAAGTACGTACCCGCCTGCGCGAAAAACTGTTGACGCGTTTGGCGGAGGTCAAATCCGAGTTGGATCCCATGCGCGTCGAACAGGAGATGGTGTTGCTCACCCAGCGTCTTGACGTGGAAGAAGAACTGGATCGTCTCACGGCGCACCTGGCGGAAGTAAAGCGCGTCCTGGGCCAGGCCGGCCCCGCCGGACGACGCCTGGATTTCCTGATGCAGGAACTGCATCGCGAGGCTAATACCCTGGGCTCCAAATCCGGCGACGTGGAGACCACCCGCGCTTCCATGGAGATGAAGGTGCTGATCGAGCAGATGCGGGAGCAGGTGCAGAATATTGAGTAGGGTATCGTTTGCGAGTGGTGTGGTTGGTATTCCGCCGTCTCCTGCATCAACAACATAAGTTTGCCTTACTCAATTCGGCTTGGTGAATCTTGGCGGGTGTGACCGCGTTGAGCCCGACACCGCACAATAAGGAATTCTTCGGCCATCCCAGCGGCCTGCGTACCCTGTTCTTCACCGAATTCTGGGAACGCTTCAGCTACTACGGCATGCGGGCGCTGTTGATCCTGTTTATGACCGCGCCGGCGGCGGCGGGCGGTCTGGGTTGGGATACGGCGCAGGCCGGCATGGTCTATGGGACCTATACCTCCCTGGTGTATCTGGTGGCGCTGCCCGGCGGCTGGCTCGCCGATCGCCTCATCGGTGCGCGCAAGGCGACGCTGTACGGCGGCATCGCCATCATGTGCGGACATATCTGTCTTGCCATGATCGGAATCGCCACCTTCTATCTTGGATTGGCCTTGATCGTCCTGGGCACGGGCTTGCTCAAACCCAACATCAGCAGCATGGTGGGGCAGTTGTACGGCGCCGAGGACCGGCGGCGCGATGCCGGCTTCTCTATCTATTATCTGGGGATCAATCTCGGCGCCTTCCTGGCGCCGCTGGTGACGGGCTGGCTCGCGCAGGGCGAGGGCTTCAAAACCCTGCTGGCTTCGTGGGGCATCACGCCCGAGACGTCCTGGCATTGGGGATTCGCCGCGGCGGCGGTGGGGATGGCGCTGGGTCTGGTTCAATATCTGGCGGGTGGCCGCCATCTGGGTGAGGTGGGATATTACCCGGCGCATGGGGAGCACGGGCTGTCGCCAAGCGACGCGCGCAAGCGTCTGTTCATCGCTGGCGGAACAGTGGCTGCGGCGATGGCGGGCATTGCGCTGCTGGCCTTCAACGGCATGCTGAGCGCCGCCGCAGTGACCAGCGGCGTCGGCTATCTGCTGCTGATCGTTACCCTGGGATTCTTCGTGTGGTTGTTTGCTGCGAAATCCTGGACGGCGGCGGAGCGCAAGCAGTTGGTCGCTATCCTGGTGCTGTTCGTGGGTGCCGCGGTGTTCTGGTCCTTATTCGAGCAGGCGGGTTCCACGCTCAATCTGTTCGCGCAGCGCAGCACGCGCAATGAGATTCTGGGTTTTGTCTTCCCAGCCAGTTGGTGGCAATCGCTCAATTCCTTGTACATCATCCTGCTGGTGCCGTTGATGGCGTGGCTGTGGGTGCGGCTCGGGTCGAAAGATCCGTCGAGTCCCGCCAAGTTTACCTTTGGCCTGCTGTTCGCGGCTCTGGGATTCGGCGTGCTGGCGATAGCGGCGCAGTTCGCCGCCGATGGCGTGCGCGTCAGTCCAGCGTGGTTGGCGCTGGTTTACCTGCTGCACACCATCGGCGAGTTGTGTCTGAGCCCGGTGGGCTTGAGTGCCATGACCAGGCTGGCGCCGGCGCGGATCGCGGGTCTGGTGATGGGTGCCTGGTTCCTGGCAAGCTCGGTGGGCAATTATCTGGGCGGTGCCATGGCGAGCCTTTACGAGACTTTCGATTTACCGACGCTGTTTACGGCGATCACGGTGGTGGCGCTGGCCGCCACCTTGCTCATGGCGCTGTCCATCAAGCCCGTCGCGCGCATGCTGGCGCGGCGTTAGTTGCCGGTGGCGGGCAGTTCCCGTTGCAGGGCATCGAACAAGGTGTCCAGATCCTCTTGGGAGTTGTAGGCCTGCACCGAGATGCGCAGAAATTGGCGTCCGTTCCATGCCATGCAGGGGATCTGAATCCCATATTGCTGGTACAGGCAGGTATTGAATGCCGTGAGATCGGGGATGGGCGGTAGAGCCAACACCGCCATCTGTTCGTAGAATCTGCCTTGGGGCGGGTATAAGGGGTTCAAGCCGGTCAATACCGAGGCGCGCCTCAAGGCCTCTGCCAACAGGAGATGGCAGTGTTCGCGCACTCGCGGCCAGTCATATTGCGCCTGAAACTCGATGGCCGCCGGTACCGAAAGATAGGCCGAGACATCGTTGGTACCCATGCATTGCAGGCTGTGGACGTAGTCGGACTCCGTCGTGGGTTTGCGTTCTTCGCCCCACCCCCAGCCGATGACCAGTGGCTCGATGAGGGCCTGACGATCGCGCCGGGTATAGAGAAAAGCGGCCCCCTTGGGGCTGCACAGCCATTTGTGGCAATTGCCCACGTAGAAGTCCGCGCCCAGGGCATCGAGGTCCAGCGCAATTTGCCCTGGGGCGTGGGCGCCGTCGATCACCGTCATTATCCCCGCTTTGCGGGCGCGCCGGCATAGGGCCTCCACGGGGAGGCGCAGCGCCGTGGACGAAGTGATGTGGCTTAAAAAGAGTACCTTGGTGCGCGGCGTGACCCCAGCCCAGATCTCATCGACCATCGCCGCCTCGGAGGCGGGCGGAAATGACACTGCTTGTCTGAGGTAAGACGCTCCCCGCTTACGGCACACATAGGACCACAGGTTGTTGATGGAGCCGTACTCATGATTGGTGGTCAGGACTTGATCGCCCGCCGCCAGCGGCAAGGCCTGGGCGATGATGTTGAGGCCGAAGGTGGCATTGGGGACGTAGACCAGCTCGTCGGCGCCGGCGTTGAGATAATGGCCCAGCGCGGTGCGGGCGGTTTGCAGCAGGGGCGGGAGTTGATTGTTGATGAAGTCCGCGGGGTCCCGTTCCAGTTGCCGCTGCCAAGCCTGACAGGTGTCGAATACGGCCCTCGGCGTGGCGCCGTAGGAGCCGTGATTCAAATAAATGATTTCGGGATCGAGTAAGAACAGTTCTTTAAAGGGATTCATCGCAAGGCGGTGGTTCTGTCGGGCCTGCGCGTCATTCTATACAATACAAAAAAAGGGTGCCGCCCGAGACTCGAGGCGGCACCCTTGGTACTGTCTGCCTACACGGACGCGGTACGGACGCTTACATGCCCTTGTGCATCATGTCGCCGTGGCCCATGGGCATGTCACCGTGACCCTTGGGCATATCGCCATGCATATCACCCATCCCATGGCGGGGCTTTTTCCACATGTCCTTGAGGGTCTGCTTCTGTTCGGCGGTCAACATGGCCTTGATGTCGTGCAGTTGTTGCACGTAGGCGTGCCAGAGCTGGGACTCCATAGAGCCGACTTTGTCGATCAGGGCGTCGGTGGCCTTCACGTCGATATCCTCGGCAAAGATCGCCCGGGCGACGTCGCCGTAAGAGGCCTTGAGTTGTTCCTCGGTCTTGGCGTTCTTGTCTATATAATCATCGCGCAGCTTGGTGAGTTGTTTGATTTGATCGTCGGTCAAGTTCAGGGCCGAACGCATTTTCAGAAAATGCGAGGCGGCGTTGTGGGGTTGCATGGCCCGCATGCCGTGTTCCATGCCATGCCCCATGCCGTGATCATAACCGCCGGACATGCCATGGCCTTCACCCATGCCGCGGTCGGCCCATGCGGGCGCCGAACCCAGGGTAAATAACATGGCCACGGCAACTAGGCCCGCGATAGCGCCACCGTGCTTGGCGCTTCTCTCGTGATTCATCATATCTATTGCTCCTGTGTGGGTATTGAAGTTGTTCGCTTACCGCCGTCACTCAGGGGAATGATAGCAGTGGATATTCTCTAGCGCTTGCTTAGATCAGGCGCCTAGAGACTGGTTCCTGTTCGATCGGCATGAACTTGGTGGAGGTTTGGCTGTAATGCTAGTCTATAATGAAACTTTGATGTTCCCGATACGCTATCTGGAACAAGGACAGGGTGGACAGGCATCCTGTTACACAACAAGAAGTGTTTGTTGAAAAATTTAGAATTCCAAAACGCAACAAGACATTGAGTATGCCAATTGAGGCTAATTGCGCTAGTTGTATTGCCCGGCACGGCAATGCGTCGACGCCGTACTTGGGAAGGGAATGCTAATGAAAGGCACCCTCTACATCATCTCCGCGCCTTCGGGGGCGGGCAAGACCAGCCTGGTGCGCGAGGTGTTGACCACGGTGCCGGGGGTGGCCCTGTCGGTGTCCCATACCACCCGCCCCATGCGGCCCGGGGAGCAGGACGGCGTTCATTATCACTTCGTGACCGTCGCCAAGTTTCAAGAGATGATCGCGGCCGGCGCGTTTTTGGAATACGCCCAGGTCTTTGATAACTATTACGGAACGAGCAAGGCCGGGATCGACGCCCAGCTACGGAGCGGCCAGGACGTCATCCTGGAGATCGATTGGCAGGGCGCGCAGCAGGTGCGTCAGCTGTTTCCCGGGGTGGTTGCGATCTTCATTCTCCCCCCCTCGCAGGAGGTGCTGGAAAACCGCCTGCGGGCACGGGGCCAGGACAGCGAGGCGGTCATCGCTCGCCGCCTGCGCGAGGTGCGCACGGAAATTTCCCATTGCAATGAATATGATTACCTCTTGGTCAATGAGGATTTCGGCCAGGCAGTGGCTGACCTGCAGTCCATCATGCGCGCCCGGAAATTACATCGCGAGATCCAGGAGGAGGCGCTGCGCCCCCTGCTGGACAACCTCCTCAGGAAGTCCTGAGGATCCGCTTCAAGCATTCCAAACCCGGTTGATATAAGGGTATACTTTCAAATCGAGCATTTCTTGGAGTACCTCATGGCACGCGTTACTGTGGAAGATTGTCTGGATAATGTGGATAACCGTTTTCACCTGGTTCTGGTCGCCACGCGGCGGGCACGGCAACTGGCTAGGGGTACCAGTCAGCCCACCCTGCCCTGGGAAAACGACAAAAGCACCGTTATGGCCTTGCGTGAAATCGCCTCCGGCAACATCAATGCCGCTATCCTGGACGAGATCAGCGCCGAGGAAGAGGCCCGCGCCGCCGAGATGAGCGAGTTGGAACGGGCCGAGATCGAGGCCGAAGTAGGCGAACAGATTGTTCCCCAGGCGGCGCCCGAACAGGGGGATGCCGGGGAGGAGTGATACTCTCCCCGCGGGTATCCTTGAATGAGCCGCCTTGAATAAGCCCGACCTTGCCCAAGCCCCTCTTCACACCGATCTAGATACCACCCAGTTATTAATCGGCGAGCTGTGCGCCATGCTCGCCGATTATCTCGATGAGAGCCATATTGCCGATATCCGTCGCGCCTGCGATTTCGCGGCGGCGGTCCACCAAGGTCAGACCCGCGCCTCGGGAGAGCCGTACGTTCATCATCCCCTGGCGGTGGCGCGCATCCTGGCCGAGATGCGCATGGATCACCAAAGCATCCTGGCCGCCATCCTCCACGATGTCATTGAGGATACCCCCACCGCCAAGGAGCAGTTGGTCAGCCAGTTCGGCGAGGAGGTGGCGGAATTGGTGGACGGGGTCAGCAAGCTGACCCAGATTCGTTTCAGCAGCAAGGCCGAGGCCCAGGCCGAGAACTTCCGCAAGATGATGCTGGCCATGGTGCGCGACATCCGCGTCATCCTGGTGAAGTTCGCCGACCGGCTCCACAACATGCGTACCCTGGCGGCCCTGTCGCCCGCCAAGCGCCGCCGCATCTCCCGGGAAACCCTGGAAATCTACGTGCCCATCGCCAATCGCCTGGGGATGAACGCCATCCGTCTGGAACTGGAGGATCTGGGTTTCGCCGGCCTCTATCCCCTCCGCTACCGAGTGCTTACCGAGGCCATCAAAAAGAGCCGCGGCAACCGCAAGGAGGTGGTGCAGAAGATCCAGGCGGTGATCGAGCAGCGCCTTCACGAGGAAGGGCTGCCATGCAAGTTGGTGGGTCGGGAAAAGCACCTCTACAGCATCTATCGCAAGATGCGCCAAAAGAACCTGCCCTTCTCCGAGGTGTTCGACGTCTATGCTTTCCGTATCGTAGTAGACAAAGTGGACAGCTGTTACCGGGTGCTGGGCGCGGTGCACAACCTCTACAAGCCGGTCCCAGGCAAGTTCAAGGACTATATCGCCATCCCCAAGACCAACGGTTATCAGTCCCTGCACACGGTGTTGTTCGGTCCCTACGGCGTGCCCATCGAGGTGCAGATCCGCACCGAGGACATGGAAAAGGTCGCCGAGGCGGGGATCGCCGCCCACTGGTTGTACAAGTCCGGCGACACCAGCAGCGCCAGTGCCCATGCCCGCGCCCGGGAATGGCTGCGCGGCCTGCTTGAGATGCAGAAGAACGCCGGCAACTCCATGGAGTTTCTCGAAAACGTCAAGGTCGACCTGTTCCCCGACGAGGTCTACGTGTTCACCCCCCGTGGCGAGATCATGAAACTGCCGCGCGGCGCCACCGCGGTGGACTTCGCTTATACCGTGCACACCGACGTGGGCAACACCTGCGTGGCGGCCAAGATCGACCGGCGCCTGGCGCCGCTGCGCAGCCCCTTGAGCAACGGCCAGACCGTGGAGATCATCACCGCGCCCGGGGCGCGGCCCAATCCCGCCTGGCTGGGTTTCGTGGTGACGGGCAAGGCCCGCGGCAACATTCGCCATTACCTCAAGAACCTCAAGCGTGAGGAGGCCATCCAATTGGGCCGGCGCTTGTTGGAGAAGGCCCTGGCGGGATCGCCGTTGAACTTCGAACAAATCCCGGCGGCGCGTCTGGAGTCGGTGGTGAAAGAGCTCAAATTCGCCAGTCTCGACGACCTGCTCGAGAGCATCGGCCTCGGCAACCGCATGGCGTCCCTGGTGGCCCGTTACCTGGTGACGGACAAGGATTCCCAGGACAAGACCTCGGGAACGCGTTCCGCGGCCTTGAAGAAGGTGTTTACCCGCTACGTGCCGGCCTGGTTGCGCGGCGGCCGCAACCACAGCCGCCCCCTGGCCATCCAGGGCACCGAGGGCATGGTGGTGACCTATGCCAAGTGCTGCCGGCCCATCCCCGGCGATCCCATCGTGGGTTTCGTCACTTCCGGGCGCGGCATCGTGATCCACGTCGAGAATTGCAAAAACCTCACCGAGTATCGGAATCTTCCCGAAAAATGGATCGACGTGGCCTGGGAGACCGAGGTGCAGGGCGATTTCCCCGTGGAGATCCGCATGGAGGTGGCCAATCAACGGGGGGCCTTGGCCACGGTGGCGGCGACCGTTGCCGAGATGGACGCCAATATCGACAATGTCATCATGGAGGAGCGGGACGGACGCTACAGTGCCCTGACCTTATTGATCGAAGTGCATGACCGCCGCCATTTGGCGCGCATCATGCGCCGGGTCCGTTCTCTCGACATGGTGGCGAAAATAACCAGAACCAGAGGGTAAGCCCAAGGGAGTATTAAGCAATGGCTCGCGAGATCATCACCACCGCGGCGGCGCCCGCCGCCATCGGTACCTATTCTCAGGCGGTGAAGCTGGGCGATACCGTCTATCTTTCCGGACAGATACCCTTGGTGCCCGAGACCATGCAGCTGGTGGAGGGCGACATGGCCGCCCAGATCCGCCGGGTGTTCGACAATCTCCAGGCGGTGGCCGCGGCGGCGGGCGGGGGCCTGCAGGACATCGTTAAATTGAACATCTATCTCACCGATCTCGCCCACTTCCCCCTGGTCAACGAGGTGATGGCGAGCTATTTCCGCGAACCCTATCCGGCGCGAGCCGCGGTCGGTGTCGCCGCCCTGCCCAAGGGCGCGGCGGTCGAGGCGGATGCAATCATGGTGTTGGGCTAGTCTTGCGGCCCGGGTCGCGGGAACGGTGATGGACACCGCCATCCCCGCATCCAAGAGCGCCGCCGGCCTGAGTACGCCCATCACCTATCTCAAGGGGGTGGGGCCGCGGCTGGCGATACGCCTGCAGCGCCTGGGCGTTGAGACCGTCCAGGACCTGCTGTTTCACCTCCCTTCCCGATATCAAGACCGCACCCAGGTGATCCCCATCGGCGCGCTGCGCCTCGGCGATGAGGCGGTGGTGCAGGGCGAGGTGCTGCTCAGCGAGGTGCAGCGCGGTCGGCGCGCCATGTTGCTGGTGCGCATCGGCGACGGCACCGGCGCCTTGACCCTGCGCTTCTTTCATTTTTCCGCCAAGCAGCGCGAGGGCCTGGAGCGCGGTCAATGGCTGCGCTGTTTCGGCGAGGTGCGCCGTGGCGCCGTGACCCTGGAGATGGTGCATCCCGAATACCAGGTGGTGAACAAGGAGGCGCCTGCCGCGGAGGATCAACACCTCACCCCTATCTATCCCACCACCGAGGGTGTGCATCAAATTACCCTGCGCAACGCCACTGAAAGGGCCTTGCAACGTCTGGACAATGGTGTGGGCTTAGCGGAGCACTTGCCTGCGGAGATCTTGGAATCTTTGCGGCTGCCCACCTTGACGGAAGCCCTGCGCTATGTGCACCGTCCGCCGCCCGATGCCCCGGTGGAACAGTTGCTGGCGGGGCTTCACCCCGCACAACGGCGCCTGGCCTTCGAGGAGTTGCTGGCCCACCACCTCAGCCTCCGGCAGTTGCGGGCGCGGGTGGAGCGCCATCGCGCCCCGCAGTTGACGGCGCCGGGCGCATTGTTCGACGCCCTGCTGCGGCAACTGCCCTTTCAGTTGACCGGGGCCCAGCGCCGGGTGATCGCCGAGATCCGCCGGGACCTGGCGCGCCCTCATCCCATGCAGCGCCTTGTGCAGGGGGATGTGGGTTCCGGCAAGACCCTGGTGGCGGCGGCGGCGGTATTGCAGGCGGTGGAGGCAGGCTATCAGGCGGTGGTGATGGCCCCCACCGAATTGCTGGCGGAGCAGCATCTCAAGAATTTCAGCGCCTGGCTGGCGCCCCTCGAGGTTTCCGTCGGCTGGTTGGCGGGAAAGCTCACCGCCAAGGCGCGGCGTGCCATGCTGGCGCAGCTGGCCGGTGGCGACTTGGCGGTGATGGTGGGCACCCATGCCTTGTTCCAAGGCGACGTGACGTTTCATCGTCTGGGCTTGATCGTGATCGATGAACAGCATCGCTTCGGCGTCCACCAGCGCCTGGCCCTGTGGGAAAAAGGTAACGCCCATGGCAGCTATCCCCATCAATTGATCATGACCGCCACCCCCATCCCCCGTACCCTGGCCATGGCGGCCTATGCCGACCTGGATTGCTCGGTAATCGACGAATTGCCGCCGGGGCGCAAGCCCGTGGAGACGGTAGTGGTACAAGACTCTCGTCGCGACGAGGTGGTACAGCGTATACGCAATGCCTGCCGCGAGGGCCAGCAGGCCTACTGGGTGTGCACACTCATCGAGGAATCCGAGCTGCTGCAATGTCAGGCCGCCGAGAATACCGCGACGCTGCTGACCGAGGCCCTGCCGGCGTTGCGCGTCGGTTTGTTGCACGGCCGCATGAAGGGGGCCGATAAGGAAAAGACCATGGCCGCTTTCAAGGCGGGCGATCTGGACTTGCTGGTGGCCACCACCGTGATCGAGGTGGGGGTCGACGTGCCCAACGCCAGCCTGATGGTGATCGAGAACGCCGAGCGGCTGGGCCTCGCCCAGTTGCATCAGTTACGTGGCCGGGTGGGGCGCGGCAGCCAACACAGCGTCTGCGTGCTGATGTATCGCCCGCCGCTGTCCGTCCTGGGACGAGAGCGCCTGGCGGTGATGCGCCGCAGCAACGACGGTTTCGAGATCGCGCGCAAGGACCTGGAATTGCGCGGCCCCGGCGAGGTACTCGGTACCAAACAGAGCGGCATGTTGCAGTTGCGCATCGCCGATCTGCTGCGGGACCAGGCCCTGCTGCCCGCCGTGGAGCGTGCCGCCCGACTGTTGCAGGCGCGCCATCCCCAGCGGGTGGCGCCGCTGATCCGGCGCTGGTTGGGAGAGGCCACCCAGTTTGGCGATGTGTGAGTTAAGCCCGTCGTCTGTCCGCTTTCAACCGCGTATCGTGCTGGTGGGCAATGCGGCTGAGCGCGTACAATGCCTCGCTTTTCCCTGGAGCTAGCGAGTGGTGGACGATGGATAATGAGGCACACTTCCATGGGCGTGAGCCGCGCTGGCATCCCGCACGGCGCCGCCTGCGCAGTACCGCTCCGGCGGTGCTGTGGGATTGGTTGTTGGACGCCTCGTCGTTGACCCGGCGGCTGCAGCATGCTTGCGGCGAGCGCTTTCGTGTACAGCTCCTCGAGCAGCGCTGGGGGCGGCCCTTGGCCAGCGAGCGCCGCGCCTTGGGGATCAAGCGCGGTGGGCGCGCCGTCATCCGCGAGGTGCGTCTGTTGTGCGGCGAGACGCCTTGGGTGTTCGCCCGCACCGTGATTCCGGTGCGCACCTTGCGCGGGCCGCAACGGCGTCTTACCCGCCTGGGTACCAAGCCGCTGGGTGCGGCGCTGTTCGCCGATCCCTGGCTATGCCGAGGTGAGGTGGAGGTGACGCGCATCGGACCCGGAGACAAGTTGTTCGAGCATGCCGTCGGTGCGAGCGACGCCGACGATGCCGTTTGGGGGCGGCGTTCGCTGTTTTGGCTGCGCGGCAAGCCGCTGTTGGTGAGTGAGTTCTTTTTGCCGACACTAGGAAGTCATGGCGGTGAGTGACGGTGTGGACTGAGCGCCTGCGTCAATATGCCTTGTTGATGCGGCTTGATCGGCCCATCGGCAGCTTGCTGTTGCTGTGGCCCGCCTTGTGGGCGCTGTGGCTGGCGGGGGAAGGGCATCCGCGGATATTGGTGGTGGTGGTGTTCGTGATGGGGGTGGTATTGATGCGCTCCGCCGGGTGCGTGATCAACGATTACGCCGATCGCCATGTGGACCCCCATGTGGCCCGCACCCGCTCGCGCCCCATCGCCGCAGGCAAGGTGACGACGCGGGAGGCCCTGATCCTGTTCGTGGTGTTGTGCCTGACCGCCTTCGCCCTGGTGCTGTTGATGAACCGGCTCACCATCCTTATGTCCTTCGGCGGGGCGGTATTGGCCGCGGTGTACCCCTTCACCAAGCGCTACACCCACCTGCCCCAGGTGGTGTTGGGTATGGCCTTCGGCTGGGCGGTGCCCATGGCCTTCGCGGCGCAGACCGGGGCGGTGCCGCCCCTGGCATGGCTGTTGTTCATCGCCACGGTGTTGTGGGCCACGGCCTATGACACCATGTACGCCATGGTAGACCGGCCCGACGACCTGCGCATCGGCGTCAAGTCCACGGCCATTTTGTTCGGCGAGGCGGATCGTCACCTCATCGCCCTGATCCAGGTTTTGTTTTTCGTGGTGATGGTCTTGATCGGGCGGCAAATGCACCTCGGCCCCTATTATTATGCCGGCCTGGTGACGGCCATGGCCTTGGCAATCTATCAGATGGTCCTCATCTGGCGCCGGGAGCCGGCCGGCTGTTTCAAGGCCTTTCTCAACAACAACTGGCTGGGGGCCGCCGTCTTCGCCGGCATTGTGGCCCACTACCTGGCGGCGGCGTGAGGGACTGGCGGTTGGCAGGCGGGAGAGGGCGTGGGAAGATAACCGCCGTATTATTGAGGTGATGGCAATGCAAACGGAAAAATTTCGCGTGAAGAACGTCAAGTGCGGCGGCTGCGTCAACACTATCCGCCAGGGTCTGCAGGACATGGCGGGGGTGCAGTCGGTGGAGGTGGTGATCGAGGGTGGGGCCGTGACCGTCAACGGCGAGGGTCTCGACCGGGCGGCCTTGACGCACAAGCTGCAACAGCTGGGTTATCCCGAAGAATAAAGGAAACCTATGAATACACAGCAAACGCCCAATCCTCACCATGCCCGCTTCCGCGAACTGGGCAGCGCGGTCATCGAGATCGAGGCCAAGGCGGTGTCCGGCCTGGCGCAGCGCATCGATGCCAATTTCGTCAAGGCCTGCGAGTTGATGCTGGCCTGCGAGGGCCGCATCGTGGTGTTGGGGATGGGCAAGTCCGGGCATATCGGCGGCAAGGTGGCGGCGACCCTGGCCAGCACCGGCAGCCCCGCCTTTTTCGTGCACCCCGGCGAGGCCAGTCACGGCGACCTGGGCATGATCACGGAAAAAGACGTGGTGATGGCCTTTTCCAACTCCGGGGAGACCGATGAACTGCTGGTGATCCTGCCGCTCATCAAGCGGCTGGGGGTGCCCCTGATCGCCCTCACCGGCAATCCCGATTCCACCCTGGCGCGCAAGGCCGATGCCCATATCGACGTCAGCGTGGCGCAAGAGGCCTGCCCGCTGGATCTGGCGCCCACCGCCAGCACCACCGCGGCCCTGGCCATGGGCGATGCCCTGGCCATCGCCTTGCTGGAGGCGCGGGGTTTCACCCATGAGGATTTTGCCCGCTCCCACCCGGGTGGGCGCTTGGGACGGCGCTTGTTGTTATTGATCGATGACGTGATGCGCACCGGCGAGGCCGTGCCCCGGGTGTCCCCCGATATCATGTTGAGCGAGGCCCTGCTGGAAGTGACCCGCAAGGGCCTGGGCATGACCGCCATCGTCGATGGGGAGGAACGCCTGCTGGGGATATTTACCGACGGCGATCTGCGCCGCGCCATGGATCATGGCGTGGACGTGCATACCACGGCGGTCAAGGACGTCATGACCCGCAACGGCAAGACGGTCAGCCAGGGGATGCTGGCGGCGGAGGCCTTGCAGATCATGGAGAGCGCCAAGATCAACGGCCTGATGGTGGTGGACGACGACGATAAATTGATCGGCGCCTTGAATATGCACGACCTGCTGCGGGCGGGCGTGGTGTAAACGCCCGGCGATATCGGGGCGCTCTAACGAGCAAAGGGATTCCATGCAAGACATACTGGAGAAGGCGGCGCAGATCCGTTTGGTGATCTTCGACGTGGACGGCGTGCTCACCGACGGCGGCCTGTATTTCGACGAGTCGGGCCGCGAGAACAAGGTCTTTCATTCCCGCGACGGCCATGGCCTCAAGATGCTGCAAGGGGGTGGGGTGGAGTTGGCGGTGATCTCCGGGCGGCGCACCGAGGCGGTGACTCACCGCATGGCCGGCCTGGGTGTCCGCCATGTCTATCAGGGACAGCAGGACAAGCTGCCCGCCTTTTACGAATTACTGGACAAGCTGCAAATCAAGCCCGAACAAAGCGCCTATGTGGGCGATGACGTGGTGGACCTGCCCATCATGCTGCGGGTGGGTCTGGCGGTGGCGGTGCAGGATGCCCATCCCTTGGTGATCCAACACGCCCATTGGCAGACGCCTCACCCCGGCGGTCGCGGTGCGGCGCGGGACGTCTGCGAGTTGATCCTGGAAGCGCAGGGCAAGCTGCAGGCGATATTGCAGGCCTATCTCACCGTGGATGCGCCGCCGCGCCGGGAAGCGTGATGCACATCCGTATCGATAAATGGCTGGTGGTTGTGTTGGTGATCGCGCTGTCCACCTTGAGTTGGTGGATGCCTCTGGAACAGGGCCCGGTCAGTCAATTGGTGACGGGTTCGGAAAAACGCCATGTCGCCGATTTTCGTCTGACGGATTTTGACCTCGTCACCATGAACGCGGCGGGGCGCCCTCGTTACCAATTGCAGGGCAAGACCATGATTCACTACGCCGATGACGATACCGCCCAGGTGGCGGTGCCGGAGTTGACCGTCTATCGCCAGGGGGCGCCGTCGTGGTTCGTGCGTGCCGAGCAGGCCGATGTGGCCGCGGGTGGGGAGAAGGTGTTTTTGCAGGACCGGGTGAAGGTAGAGCGGTTGACGGCGGACAAACGCGAAAGGCTGGAGATCTATACGCCCGCACTGAGTGTGGTGCCGGCCAAGGACTATGCCGAAACCGATCAGCCGGTGACGATCGTCACCGACTTGGGCGTGACGCGGGCCGTGGGCATGCAGGCGGATCTCAAGCAGGAGCACCTCGAGTTGTTGGCGCAAGTGCGGGGCGAATATGAGAAGCACTAAGGGGGTGCTGTCGGCTCTGCTGCTGGGGATGTCGCTTACGGCGCCGTTACCCGTCTCGGCCCTCTCCAGCGACAAGCAGCAACCCATTCACATCGAGGCGGACAGCGTGGTCATCGACGATGCCCAGGGTACGGCGGTGTATCGCGGCAATGTGCGTTATACCCAGGGCAGCACCCACCTCGAGGCGGAAAAGGTGACGGTATACAGCACCGATCGCCAGAAGGTGAATAAGGTGGTGGCCGACGGCAAGCCCGCCACCTTCCGCCAGCGGCCGGATGGTCAAGAGCAGGATATACGCGGTCAGGCCGGACACATCGAATATTTCGCCGCCGACGAACGGGTGATCCTTGTGAATGATGCCCACCTCTGGCAGGGTAAGAACGAGTTCGCCGGCAGCCGTATCGAATACGATACCGCCAAGGAAACCGTGAAGGCCCGTAAGGCCGAGGACGATGAAGGTCGGGTGCAGGTGATCATCCAGCCTCGCCAACAGGCTGACTCTCCGTCCCCCGCCGCTCCTGCGCCATGAGTACCCTGACCGCCCAAGCTTTGAGCAAGCGTTATCGCGCGCGCAAAGTGGTGGACGGGGTGTCGTTGCGCCTCGCCAGCGGAGAGATAGTGGGCCTACTCGGCCCCAATGGCGCGGGAAAGACCACCTGCTTCTATATGATCGTCGGTCTCATCCGTTGCGACAGCGGGACGATATATTTGGATGAGAAGGATATAACCGCCTATCCCATGCACTTGCGGGCGCGGATGGGCATCGGTTATTTGCCCCAGGAGGCCTCGGTATTCCGGAAGTTGACCGTGGCGGACAATGTGATGGCCATCCTGGAAACCCTGCCGGGCTTGACGCGGGAGCAGCGGGAACAGCGGCGTGATGAGTTGTTGGCGGAACTGCATATCGGCCATCTCAAGGGCAACCTGGGAATGAGCCTGTCGGGCGGGGAGCGGCGGCGCCTGGAGATCGCACGGGCCTTGGCGACACAGCCGCAATTTATCCTGCTTGACGAGCCGTTCGCCGGGGTCGATCCGCTGTCAGTGATAGACATCCAAAGCATCATCAAACAGTTGCAGGAAAAGGGCATCGGCATCCTCATTACTGACCACAATGTGAGGGAAACCCTGGGGATTTGCCAGCGGGCCTATATCGTCAACGAGGGCAAGGTGATCGCCGAAGGCATCCCGCAACAACTATTAAGTAACGAGCGGGTGCGGTCTGTGTATTTAGGCGAACACTTTAGATTATAAGCATAAGCATTCGTGAATGATTGCACTGCAGTCCTTGGGTAATTGGGTTAAACTAAGCATGTGCTTGTAAAGGTATATGCCGTGATCTCAGTAGTGGCAAGATGAAACAATCGCTTCAATTACGTCTTGGACAACATCTAACGATGACGCCCCAATTGCAGCAGGCGATTCGCCTGCTGCAATTGTCGACTTTGGAATTGCAGACCGAGGTGCAACAAGCCTTGGAAAGCAATCCACTGTTGGAACTTACCGAGGAGGGTGAGGGCGAGGCCGATGTCGTTGATTTGCCCGGCGGCGAGGGTAAGAGCGAATCCTTGAACGGCGACGATGATATGGCCGCCAACATGGGATTGAACAGTGAAATCGCCGTTCCCGTGAACGAAGATGAGGCGGCCACGGGGAGCATGTCCGGTGATATCCCCGAAGAATTACCGGTGGATACCAATTGGGAAGACGTCTACGATTCCGGCGGCCTGGGCGCCACCGGCGCGGAGGCGGACAATCGTGTCTTCGAGATTCAGGACAGCCCGGCGGAGAGCCTGCGCGACCACCTGGTGTGGCAAATGGACCTCACCCCCTTCAGCGATACCGATCGCGCCATCGCCGCCGCCATCATCGACGCCGTCGATGATGACGGTTACCTGACGGCGCCCTTGGAAGAGATTCAGCAGGGATTGGGGGAAGGGGTGGAGGCCGAGTTGGATGAGGTCTCCGCGGTCCTGCGCCGCATCCAGAATTTCGATCCCCCCGGCGTGGCCGCCCGCGACCTGCGGGAATGCCTGTTGATCCAATTGCAGCAATTACCGGTGGATACGCCCATGCTGGCGGAGGCCAAGCGCTTGGTGGGCGAATATTTGCCCCTGTTGGGCAATCGGGATTATGCTCAGCTGACGCGGCGCCTGAAACTGGATGAGCAGGCGCTGCAAGAAGTGATTGATCTGATCCAGACCTTGAATCCGCGGCCGGGCAGCAGCGTGGCGACCGGTCAGGCGGAATATATTATTCCGGATGTGATCGTGCGCAAGCGCAATGGAACATGGCGGGTAGAGTTGAACGAAGAGGCCGTACCGCGCTTGCGTATCAACAAGCAATACGCCGGGATGATCCGTCGCGCCGATTCCAGCAGCGACAACACCTATCTCAAGGGCCAGTTGCAGGAGGCCCGTTGGTTCCTCAAGAGCCTGCAAAGCCGTCACGAGACCCTGCTCAAGGTCGCTTCCTGCATCGTCGAACGCCAACGCGGTTTCCTGGAGCATGGCGAAGAAGCCATGAAGGCCCTGGTGCTGCACGACGTGGCGGAAGCGGTGGGAATGCACGAATCCACCATTTCGCGAGTCACCACCAAGAAGTACATGTGGACCCCCCGCGGTATCCTCGAACTCAAATATTTTTTCTCGAGCCATGTCACGACGGCGGCGGGCGGGGCGTGTTCCTCCACGGCAATCCGGGCGCTGATAAAAAAACTGGTGGCGGCGGAGAACCGCCGCAAGCCGCTCAGCGACAGCAAGATCGCCTCGTTGCTCTGCGATCAAGGCATCAACGTCGCGCGGCGCACCGTGGCGAAATACCGGGAAGCGATGGCCATTCCACCGTCCAACGAACGAAAACAACTGGTCTGATAATAGTAACGAGGTAAGACATCCATGCAAATTCAACTCAGTGGTCAACATATAGAAATCACTCCCGCATTGCGCCAGTACGTGGACGAGAAGTTAGATCGCCTGGCTCGTCATTTCGACCATGTGGGCAACGTGCACGTGGTGTTGAGCGTGGAGAAACTGCGTCATAAGGCGGAGGCGACTATTCATCTCAACCGCGGCACGGTATTCGCCGATATCGAGGCCGATGATATGTACGCGGCCATCGACGGCCTGGTTGACAAGCTGGACCGGCAAGTGAAAAAACAAAAGGAAAAAAACACCGACTACCGCAGCGCCGCTGTGAAGCAATCGTCATAGGCCACACAGCCTCACGACTTAAGATGAGGTAGGGGAACAACAGACATGCATATCGCCGAATTTATATCTCCCGAGCGCGTCGTCATTCGCCAGCAGGTCGGCAGCAAGAAGCGCGCCTTGGAGTTGGTGAGTGGGCTCATTGCCGCGGCGCAGCCGAGCTTGGTCGAGACGGAGATTTTCGACTGCCTGGTGGCGAGGGAAAGGCTGGGCAGTACCGGTATCGGCCATGGGATCGCCATCCCTCACGGCAGACTCAAGGCCATAGACCGGCCCATCGGCGCTTTTGCCGTCTTGGAAAAGGGCGTCGATTTCGATGCCATGGACGGCGAAGCGGTGGATATGGTGTGCGCTTTGGTGGTGCCCGCTGAGTCGACGGAGGAGCACTTGCAGATCTTAGCGTCGTTGGCGGCCTTGTTCAGCGATGCGGGCTTGCGTGAACGTTTGCGCCGCGCCGCCTCGGCGGAGGAGCTTTATACGCTATTGACCGGCGAGAAGATCGCCACGCTGCGCCACGCGGCGTCGCCCAGCTAGTCATTATTTCCAGGGAATGAGTGGAGTCGTGCCGAAGGTGGGGTTGCCATTGCGGCAAGCCGTTTTGTATAAGGATCGAGTGACGCGCATGACCGATCAAAAAATCACCTTGCACGGCGTGTTCATGGAGGTAATGCAGCTCGGGGTGTTGTTGTCGGGGGCGAGCGGCGTGGGCAAGAGTGAGCTGGCGCTGGAGCTCTTGAATCGCGGACACCGTTTGATCGCCGATGATGCACCTGAATTCGTCCGCCTGGCGCCCGCCAGCTTGCAGGGCGAATGTCCCGAAATGCTCCGCGATTTCCTCGAGGTGCGCGGCTTGGGTGTGATCAACATTCGCGCCATGTTCGGCGGCAATGCCATTGCCCCCCAGGCGGAACTGCGGCTTATCCTGCACCTTGAAGCCATGGGCGGCGAGCGCCTCGCCGCCGTGGATCGTTTGCGACCGAGTCGCGACAGTGTGATCATACTCGACCAGGAAATACCACGTATCACCATCCCGGTGGCGCCGGGGCGTAATCTCGCCATTCTTGCCGAGACGGCGGTGCGCGGCCATCTGTTGTCGTTGGACGGCTATGATGCCGCGGCGGATTTCAGCCGGCGCCAAGGACAGTTTCTGAGCCGGAGTGAGGCATGAGGCTGATCGTGGTCAGCGGCTTGTCGGGTTCGGGCAAGACCATCGCCCTGCAGGCGATGGAGGATATGGGCATCTACTGCATCGATAACCTGCCCTTTAAACTATTGCCGTCCCTGGCCGCGCACCTCAAGAACGTGCAGCGCCTGCATTATAAAGATGCGGCGGTGGGCATCGACGCCCGCAACCTGGCGGATGATTTCGAGGACTTTTCCGCGATACTGGAACAGGTAAGGGATCTGGGGGTCAAGTGCGAGACCTTGTTCCTTACCGCCGATGATCCCACCCTTCTCAAGCGTTTCAGCGAAACTCGCCGCAAACATCCCCTGAGCGGCGCCGATGTGCCGCTCAACGAGGCGATCGAGGCGGAGCGCCGTCTGCTGTCACCGGTGGCGGCGGATGCGGATTGGCACCTCGATACCAGCCATACCAATGTGCATCAGTTGCGGACCCTGGTGCGGGAGCGTTTGGGACGGGGCGAGGAACAGAGTCTTTCGATGTTGTTTCTGTCCTTCGGGTACAAACATGGCCTGCCGCCCGATGCGGATTTCGTGTTCGATGTGCGATGCCTGCCAAACCCCTATTGGGAGCCGCACCTGCGGCCGCTCACCGGTGCCGATGCGCAGGTGAGGGCATTTCTGGAACAACAGCCGGCAGTGGGCCGTATGTTCGAAGGAATTCGTGACTTTCTGGAAACCTGGGTTCCGCATTTCGAGGCGGAGAATCGCAGTTATATGACGGTGGCGGTGGGCTGTACCGGCGGCTATCATCGCTCGGTGTATCTGGTGGAGCGTTTGGCCACGCATTTCCGCAAGTCGCGCAGCAATGTGCTGGCTCGGCATAGAGAGTTGACATAATGGTCGGTCTATTGATTGTCACCCATAATCAGATCGGAACCGCTCTGTTGGAAACGGCCTCCCATATGTTGGGGATGTGTCCCTTGATGGTGGAGGTGTTGCCGGTACCCGCGGATTGCGATCCAGATGCCATGGTACGGCAGGGTCGGGAATTGGTGGATGCG
>CAZOTG010000002.1:0-8135 GCA_964582585.1 uncultured Chromatiaceae bacterium
TTGCCATGTGGTCCCTCTAAGTGGCATACCCCTGCCGGTTTCATCAATCTTTCCGGCCTGGTGCCGCTAAAATTATTGTGGTATCAAATGTCGTTGTGGGGCGCCAGCCCCGGTCCTTGGGTAGATTAAGGCCGCAATATTATCGCAACGCCGAGCATGATGCTGTGATCCAGTTTCCTAAAAAACCGTCACCTGTGGGTTAGCCGCCATGCGCCGCATACTCCTGTATCTTAGCCTACTGTGGACCAGCCTTTCGCTCGGGGCGCCAACCCAAAGTGTCCCGGGATCCTGGGTGATGATCGACACCGTCAGCAAGACCCTGGCCGTCTTTCGGGATAATCAAGTCAAACAAATATTTCACAACATCTCCGTCGGACGCAATGGCTTTGGCTTCGACCGCCACGAGGGTGACGGCAAGACGCCGCTGGGCGTCTTCCATATCGCCTGGGTCAATCCCAACAGCCGTTTCCACCTGTTTTTCGGGCTGGACTACCCCAATCAAGAATACGCCGAAACGGCATTCCGCCATAAACTCATTGACTTCAATACCTACTTCGCGATCCGCGATGCCCTCCGTCACGGGGAGCTACCGCCCCAGGACACCCCTCTGGGCGGGCATATCGGCATCCACGGCCTTGGCCACGGCAACCGTCGTATCCACGAGACCACCAACTGGACCCAAGGTTGCATCGCCCTCACCAACGAGCAAATCGATCAACTGGCGCAGTGGGTCACCCTGGGCACCAAAGTCGTCATCTATTAGGTTCTGCAAGTCATTTCAGGGTAATGGCGAGGAACAGCAGGTAGAGAACCCCGTTGACCACCACGTGCCACACCCGCAAGCCGCCCCCGGTGATGGCATAACGCAACCATAGCGCCGCCACCAGGGTGATGACCACCCCGGCGAGCACCTCGGGACGTGGTTCCCAGGGCGTCAACAACACGCCGATGGCCGGCAACAGCGTGCCTTGAAACACCATGGCTCCGGTGAGGTTGCCGAAAGCCAGCGTGTCTTTGCGGCGGCGTATCCACAATATGCTGTTCACCTTCTCCGGCAATTCGGTGGCGATGGGCACGATCAGCAGGGACACCAGCAACGGCGACACACCGAAAAAAACCGCCACCCCCTCCACCCCATGGATGAAGCCCTTGGCGCCGCCCACCAGCAACAACACGCCGATTACGATCTGCACGATGATCACCGGCATGGCGTTGGGCAGACCGAGACGCGTCAGGAACATGGGGCGGCCCGCCTCGGTTCCATGACCGTTCTGCACCAACTCCCCCGAGGCACGCAGGGTCAGCAGGATATAGATGAAATACACCAGCACCAGCCCCATGCCGATGCCCACGCGCACCGCGGCGACTTGATGAGGGATGAACATGGCCAGCAAGGCCAAAACGAATGCGATCAGAAAAAAATCCAGGTCGCGGCGGATCCCGGAGGGCTCGGGCATGAATGCGCCGCCCAAACCGCGGTCGCGTAGCGTGGCGACGGCCAGCAAGCCCATGGCCAGGGTCACCAGCATCAACGGCGCCCCCAGAATCGCGCCGACGCCGATCTCATCGTTGACCGCTTGATTTTGCGTGCCGGCGAAAAGGGCGATCAGGGGCACGATGGTCTCGGGCAGGGCGGTCCCCACCGCGGCGAACAGGGAGCCGGTGACGCCCTCGGAAATCTTCAGCCGTTCGCCGAGATGCTCCAGGGCATTGACGAAGATCTCGGATGCCGCCAGGATCACCAACAGCATCGCCAGCATAAACAAGAAAGACATCCAGGCTTCCCTCTATAAGCGCCGTCACCCCCTTAAGGGGCGACATAGATTACCTTGAATTGTCATTATGGGCACGGGGCGAGACCATCAGCGGGCCTCGCTCCCAGGCGCAGGCGGCGCTCAACCGGCACCGGGGAACAACGGCGGCAATACTCCCTTGGTCGAGTATTTGACCCGGCCATCTGGACCGGGCGTCCCGAACAGGCGCAGGCCTTGAGTGATTAGGGGTTGCTGCGGATTGCGTGAGGCGAAGGTGGCAGTAAGTTGATACTGGCCGTTGGCTTGCAGCTTGAGCAGGCCTTGGGCCTGCACCGCCCCACCGCGATCCATCAAGGCGCCGCTGACACCGTCCGCGGTAGTCTCGAGATTGACGGCAAAGGTCCCCAGTTCCACCTCCAGAGGCTTGCGTAGCGCCGCCTTCTCCCAGGACAGCTCGCCGTCGGCCGCCGTCACCCGCCCTTGCTTCACCGTGAGCGAAGATAATCGCAAAGCCAGCTTACCCCCCAGTTCGGCGCCGGGCATCCGCAGCAAGGGCGCCAAACGCTGGGCGGGCAACGCCAGGTCCGCATCACGCAGATACCAATTGCCGGTCACGGTGCGCCCCACCACTGTTTTCCCCGGCGCCGCTTGGTAATCGAAACGCAGAGCGGCCTCCATCCTGCCCCACAGCAAGGCCCAGGGATGAAGATCCCACTGGAGGTTTTGCAGCTGAGTGCCCCGTGACGTCAGCAGGCTGGCGCGCCCCTGCCACACCGTACCCTGCACCCCATAGAGCGCCACGCCGCCAAGGCGCGATTGCAAGCCATGGCTGTAAACCCAGGAGGCCGGCACCATGCCCAGCACAAACACGCCGTATATCACCAGACCGAAGATGACATAGCGCAACACCGGCTTCATGACCCGCCCTTTTTCAGGGTAAGGCGCGCGTTGACGCGACCCGCATTGGCCTGGCGATCGAGGGCGGCATCGACCACGTTCACCCCATAGGAGCGCTGCAAGGTACCCAGCCATAATACGACGTCGTCGAAGGATGCCTGCTCCAAGGTTACGCGTACCAGGTCCTGCCCATCCGGCTGAATACGCTTTACCGCCGATCCCAACCGGGATTGCTTGGAGGTTTGATCCACCACCGCCAACAAGGAACGATTCGCGCCGGCGGCGGCTGAGCCCGCAGCGCTGCGCAGTTGCCGAACCTCCGCCGCCGACTGCTGCATCCACCGCTTCAGCGCCTGCTGCTCATCCACCGATTGCTGCAGCTGCGTGACGCGCGATGCCAAGGGCTCCCACGCCAATAGAAAGATCAAGGCCAGGATCACTACACCGGCCGCCGCGCTCACCATTAGCCGCTCCCGGGGCGCCAGACTCAGGAACCACGCCTTCACGAGCGTCCTCCTTTGACCTGGATACGGGCCTCCACCCGGTCGTTGCGGGTAGTGGCGGACTGAATCTCCACGGTCATGTGCGTCTCGCTGCCCAAGCGGTTCTTGAGTCGTTCCAGGGCTTGCAGATCGGAGATCGTCAAGGCCAGATTGATCTCGCCCTCCTTGTAACTGAGATGATCGATATCCACCCCATCGAGACCGGCGGCCACCGCCGCCAGCAGTTTCACGAAACCGCCCACGTCGCCGTCTCCTCCGCGCAAGGCGGCCAGGTGCTGCTCCATCTGCACCCGCGCATCCACCACCCGCTTGGCATCGGGAAAGGTTTGCAGATAAATCCGGGCGACCTCATTACGCAAGCTGCCCTCTTCGGCGCGCAGTTCGCGGTAGTGATAAAACGTAATGCCGAATTGCAGGACGGCCCATACCGCCAACAAGACCGCCGCGGGACGCCACGGACGCCATACCTTACCCAGACGCTCGCGACGGCTGTACTGGCCCTGCAACAAATCGATAATGGCCGGGTCATGGGCCCGGCGCACTAAAAAGGCCAGGGGCGGCACATCCAGGACGTCGCTGATCAACTCCACGCCCGGCTCATCGGGGATCATGGCGGTCGTCGTACCGCCCGCCAACCAGACCCAGAATGCCGTGGGCTTGACCTCCCTTTCCGCCAAGGCATGTTGCATCATAAAGACGGCATTGGCGGTATCAAACGCCATGCCGCCTTGCACGCCGGTGCGCAGGGTTACGGCCTCCGGCTCGATCAACAGGGACCATTCACCGGCTTGATAGGGCAACAGCAGGGTTTCGGGTATCAGCTTGTTGGCATACAGACCGGCCTCGGCGAGGCGCGCTAACCAAGCATCCATGCGCGCCTGACTCACCACCGCCACCGCCACCTGCCCCTCGGTGTCCCGTTCCCCGAGTGCAAAATGGGTCTCGTCCACGTCGGCGGCCAACTGCTCCTCCAACAGGTACGGCACCGCCGCGGCCATGCGCGCACGGTTGCGGGTAGGTACGGCGACACGGGTCAAGATGACGTCCGCCCCCGGCACTAGGACGACCACCTGCCGTCCTGCCGCCACGACGGCAGCCTCTGCCAGCGTCCCTGCTCCGAACTGGGCGGCTTCGCCGTCCAGCAGCCAGCTCACCTGTTCCGTCGCACCGAGACGTATGAAAAGGGTTTCCCGCACTAATAGGCCCCCTGTCCTCTGCTAATGGTCTCCACACCGGCGGCGCTCCGCGCCATGACGCTGAACAATCGGGTATGGCCACGCCCGAATTGCGTGGCGGCATCCAATAAAAAATATCCGCTGGCCACACTCAGGCCATCCTGCTTGACGCCGCGCCCCGCCAAGGCCTGCTGCTGCAGGAAGGCGCCGAGGCTGTCAAATCCTTCATCGCCGCGCACATCCACCAGTTGGTCCGCATCGCTGTCAGTGATACCGTTGGCCAGGGCCATGAGCACCTCCTTGGGCGCGGTATTGACGTTGATGGCGGTGCGCACCGGCAACGCCGTCACGAAGGGCGCGATTAACCGATAGTTATCGGCCGAGAAACCCTTGACCAGCAGCAGCTCGCTGGGACTGGCGAACGGCTGGTTTGCGGCGCGATAGGGACTGTCTGCGCGCATATATTCCCCGTCTTCGGCTCCTCCCGGCTGGGTGACATCGGAATCGGGATCGATCCAGTCCACTGCGGCGTCGGCCAGATTGGGGTCGATACCCACCACAGTCAACAAACGCTGGAAACGCTCCTTATCCAGGGGGCTGACCTTGCCGTCCTTATCGATCAGGTTGTTGAGATTGAACCGCCCCTGCATATCTTCGATGTGTCCCGTCACCACCGCCCCCTCTACCGCGATCGGCGGCAGGTGCAATGCCCAGTCCTCCCCCAGATTATCCGTTTGATTGTCGCGCTGGTCCTTGATCAGCACCTGTTGCGCCCAGCTTTCCACCCCCAGGGCGAACACATAGGCGCGATCATTGTCGATGATGTTGGCGGTGCGGCGCACATCCAGGGTTTGCTGCGCGGCCATGGCCACCGCCGTAATCGCGATCACCGCCGTGATCAACACCGCGGTGATCAACGCGACCCCGCGCTGGGATTGTGGAATCGAGTTTATCACGCTATCTCTTTACGCCCATATAATTAAGATCATACAGCACCTTTAAGCAGTTTCGAGTTTAGAGTTTCGGGTCTCGAGTTGTACAGGCAAGCCCTCTCCTCAACTCGCAACTCTAAACTCGAAACACGCAACTTTCTTAGCCTGGCACCCGGAACAGGCGGGTGATCCTGCCCCAGCCCTCCACGTCCAAACTGATTTCAATCGCGCGCGGCGGCGGCACGACGGTTTCTTTCTGATCACCGCTGGTCTGGGGCGGCCAATAACCCGACCATTGCCCATCCCGGCCGAGGAAACGCACCTCCACCGCCGTAACCTTATCCAACAGCACTTCGCTGTAGGCCTGGGTGTCCGGGGCACGATCCAAGATGCTCCAGCTCTGGCGTATCAATTGTTTGTCGTTGAACTGATACGCTACCCTTTGCAGATGGCTGCGTGCCAATCCCAGGGGGTTGCGCCAACCATCCCGGGTGAACGTCAACACCGTGGTGCCGACGCCGCCCCCTTGCAGCGCCGCCTGCTCATCGCCGAATTCGTCACGGATCTTGCGCGGCGCGGCTTGTTCGATATCACGCTCCACGATCATCAAAGCGGTCTGCAATGCCGCTAAGCGTTCCGATTTGGCCCCCACATCTTTGCGCGCGGTCAAGACCGAATTGAGCGCGGCATAGGCCATGGTCGCCAACACTGCAAAAATGGCCAGGGCCACCAATAATTCCAGCAGCGTAAACCCGGCAATGCGACGGCGGGCGCTCATGGCGGCGTCTGTCCCGTTGCCGTGACCTCGCCGGTGGAAGGCCGGCCCACATAGGCAACCATATTGGTCAGCGCCTGTTTTTGATCCTGGTCGGCGAACACCTCCACATCGAGCCGGCGCACATCAGGGTCTTCGGTGGCGGACACCTTGACCTGCCACGACCATTGGCGGGTGGCCATGAGGCTCTCGCCGTGCTGTGTACCGACCGACGGCCAGTCCTTGGACACCTGCAGCTCGGCGATCTTATTCATGCCCACCCAATGGGCGAGGGTGCGATCCCGCAAATAGGCCGCGTTGTTGATATTGCCGCTGACCGCCGCCACCACCGCCGCCACCGCAATGGCCAACACCGCCAGGGCTACCAGGATCTCGATGAGGGTGAAGCCGGCGCCGTGGCGGGGCCGTAATACTTTATTGCTCATCATCCGCCCCGCTTAGCGTGGTCTTGCCCCGCGCATCGCCGCTCAAGATAAAGTCGTCGCTTTCACCGTGGTGGTGCAGCGTGAGGCGAAAAGGCGTCGCTTCACCGCTGGATAAAAAATAGATGCGCGGCGGGACCGCCTCGTCGTCCTTTGTACCGATAGTGAGTTGATCCCCCTCCACCTGGTAGTCGATCACCAGATCCTCGGGCAGGTGGCGCGCCCGCAAGACATCGTCGTCGGCGATGGGTTGCCACTGGTCGCCGTCTAAGGCCAGAAAGTCATAACCGTCAGAGCTGAACTGCACGGCCAGCTCCCGGCTTTGCAGCACCGCCTCCTGGCTGGTGAGGGCGATGAGCGCCTGGAGGCGCCGCGCCTCTTCATCAAGACTATGGTCGTCCCTCTTGAGCGACAGCGCCGCGAAGCTGATCACCACGCCGATGATCACCATCACCACCAACACTTCCAGCAGGGTGAAGCCGTGCGAAGGGCGGTGTAACTTCCAGGCAAGGCGTTGACGGGCGATCACAGAACAAAACCGTTTACTCAATCCCTTCTGGGGCACCTACTCGAGCATCCAGTTGCCGATATCGGCGTCTTTGCCATCACCGCCCGGCTGGCCGTCGGCCCCCAAACTGAAGATATCCACGGTACCGTGCGTACCGGGACTGAGATACTGATAGGGTCTGCCCCAAGGGTCCTTGGGGAGACGATCGACATAGCCGCCTTCCTTCCAGGTCGGGGCATCGGCCGGTTTCTGCACCAGGGCCTCCAGGCCTTCATCGGTAGTGGGATAATTATTGTTGTCCAGCCGGTAGAGATTGAGCGCGCTCTCCAGGGCGCGGATATCGGCCTGCGCCTTGACGATGCGGGCCTTGTCGGGACGGTCCATGATACGCGGCACGATGATGGCGGCGAGGATGCTGAGGATCACCACCACCACCATTACTTCTATCAGGGTAAAACCACGTTCGGCGCGCGGCGCGCGGCGGTTCAATCGTATCAAATTTCTCGTCGGCATCATCATGGTCTTAGTCTCTCTATTTCACTTCACTAATTGGTTCAAATCGAATATGGGCAGCAGGATCGCCAATACGATCACCAGCACGATACCGCCCATCACCAAAATCAATAACGGCCCGAACATCTCGGTGACGGTGGTGATCAACACCTCCATCTCCCGCTCCTGCGAGGCCGCCGCCCGCTCCAGCATCTCATCCAATTTGCCGCTGGACTCGCCGCTGGCGATCAAGTGCACGGTCATGGGCGGAAAATAGCCGCTGTGTTCCAGAGCGGTGTGCAGGGCGGCCCCCTCGCGTACCCGCCGCGCCGCATCTTCCACGGCGGTACGCATGGGCACATTGCTCACTACGCTGGCGGAGATGCGCAAGGCCTCCAACACCGGTACCCCGCTGCCGCTGAGGATGCTCAGGGTGCGGGCGAAACGCGCGGTGTTCAGGCCACGCACCAACCTGCCTATCATGGGCAAGCGTAACAAAAAGCGATGAAGCTGACGTTTCGGCCCGCTGCGGCTCAACACCACACGCGTCGCCGCTACCGCCGCCACGATCCCCACCAGTATCACGATGCCGTTGCTGCGGATAAAAGCACTGGTAGCGATCAGGCTGCGGGTGAGCAGGGGCAACTTCTGGCCGATGCCTTCGAACACCTGCACGA
>CAZOTG010000002.1:8145-26684 GCA_964582585.1 uncultured Chromatiaceae bacterium
GCACGATCTCCGGCACCACATACACCATCAGGAACACCACCACCAACAGCGACACACCCATCACGATCAGAGGGTAGATCAAAGCCAGCATGGTCTTCTGGTGCAGGGTCTGGCGGGTCTCGGTGTAATCGGCGAGACGCTCCAGCACCGCGTCCAGATAACCGGACTGTTCCCCCGCCGCCACCGTGGCCCGATACAGGTCGGGAAAGACATGGGGAAAATCCTCGTAGGCCACCGCCAGGGCGTGGCCTTCCATCACCCGGGAACGTACCGCCATCAGCAGGCTCCTGAGGCGCGGCTTCTCGGTCTGGCGCGACAGGGTTTGCAGGGCCTCCTCCACCGGCAGGCCCGAGCGGATCAGAGTAGCGAACTGGCGAGTGATGAGCGCCAGGTCCACGGCGCTGATGCGGCGACGAAACAAAGTGGGACGGATCTGGCGACGCGCTTCATGCTGCCGTACCTCCTCCACCGTGAGGGGCGCCCAACCCTTTTCCCGTAACTGCTGACGGATCTGGCGTGGCGTGTCCGCCTCGAGCACACCCTTGCGCTCTCGGCCCCCTGCATCCAATGCGGTAAATTCGAAGGCGCCCATAATTCAAGCAGAGGAAAGAGGAAAGAGAAAAGAGGAAAGGGAAAAGCTTTTAACTTTTCTCTTTTCACTTTTCTCTTTGCTCTCGAATTTAGTCTTCATGGGTTACCCGCAACACCTCCTCCAGGGAGGTATCCCCCGCCAGCACCCGGCGCATACCATCCTGAAAAAGGCTGCGCTGGCGCGAGTGCGCATAACTTTCCAGCGCCTGTTCGCCGGCGCCATCGTGGATCATGGTCCGCATCTTTTCATCCACTTCCAACAATTCGTAAATGCCGGTACGGCCGCTGTAACCGGAGTGATTGCACGATGCGCATCCCACGCCGGTATAGAGCGTCGGGGGCTTGTCCGCGGGGAGGCCGAAGCGCTGACAATCGGCGGCCGGTGGCACATAAGGCTGCTTGCAGGTCTTGCACAGCAGGCGTACCAGACGCTGCGCCAACACACCGATAAGACTGGACGACAGCAGGAAGGGTTCCACCCCCATGTCCCGCAGGCGGGTCACCGCCCCCACCGCGCTGTTGGTGTGCAGGGTGGACAACACCAGGTGACCGGTGAGACTGGCCTGTACCGCGATCTCGGCGGTCTCCAGGTCGCGAATTTCCCCCACCATCACGATATCCGGGTCCTGGCGGAGGATGGCGCGCAGGCCGCGGGCGAAGGTCATCTCCACCCGGGTGTTGACATGGGTCTGGCTGATGCCGTCCAGATAATATTCCACCGGGTCTTCCACGGTCATGATGTTGCGTTGACGGTCGTTGAGGCGGGTGAGCGCCGCATACAGGGTAGTGGTCTTACCCGAACCGGTGGGTCCGGTGACCAGCACGATGCCGTGGGGATGCTGGATGATGCTGTCCATCAATTTCAGGGCGTCGGAGGCCATACCCAGGTGTTCCAGGTCAAGGCGTCCCGCCTGCTTGTCCAGGAGGCGCATCACCACCCGCTCGCCGTGGCCGGAAGGGATAGTGGAGACGCGCACGTCCACCGGCCGGCCGGCGATGCGCAGCGAGATGCGCCCGTCCTGCGGCAAACGTTTCTCGGCGATGTCCAGCTTGGCCATGACCTTGATGCGGGAAGTGATCAAGGGCGCCAATACCCGCCGTGGCTCCAGAACCTCGCGCAATACGCCGTCGACGCGGTAACGCACCACCAGTCGGTGCTCATAGGGTTCGATATGGATATCGGAGGCGTTTTCCTTCACCGCCTGGGTGAGCAGGGCGTTGAGCAGGCGGATGATGGGGGCGTCGTCCTCGCTCTCCAACAGGTCTTCCGGTTCCGGTAGATCCTGGGCGATGCGCGATAGATCCATGTCGCCGCCCATGTCTTCCATGATCTCCATGGCCTCGGTGGAACCCTGCTCGTAGGCCTGGCGCAACAAGGCGTCGAACTTGCCGGGCTCCAAGGGTTGCAAGACCAGCGGCACACCCAGGTAGCGGCGCACTTCCGCCAGCGCGGCGCTGTTGACATCGGGCCGGCACCACAACAGCGCATGGCCGTCTTCCCACTGGTTGATCAACACCCCGTGGCGCTTGGCATAGGCGAACGGCAGGCGCCTTTCCTCCTGCGGGACGGAATCCTGTTCTAGATTTGGTTGGGTGACTTCGTCAAGCATGGCTTTGGCCCATGGCCGGGTTATGGTTTACCTTGGGCCGGCTCATTGGATTTAAAAGGTGGGGGCAGATCCAGCAAGTCGTCCAAGGAGCGCATCATCGGGGCCTCAGTGTCGGGCAACAAGGCTACTCCCTTCTCACGCATTTCCAATTGCTTGGCCCGCATATAGTTGTACTTCTCACCGGAGACGTTAGCCAACAAACTCTCGTCGCGCATGATCACCGGGTGCAGGAACACCATGAGATTGGTCTTTTGCTTGTTGCTGGATTTATAGCGGAACAATCCCCCCAGCAAGGGCAGATCGCCTAGCCCCGGCACCTTTTGCTCGGTCTCCTGGAGATCATCCTTAAGGAGGCCGCCCAACACCACCACCTCGCCGTCATCCACCAACACCGTGGTCTTGATGGATCGAGTGTTGGTAACCAGATCCGCCGCGCCCCGCACTCCGGCGGCCAGGCTGTCCACCTTTTGCTCCACGTCCAGTTTGATGGTATTGCCTTCGTTGATCTGCGGTTTCACCTTGAGGGTCAAACCGACGTCTTGACGCTGAATGGTCTGAAAAGGGTTTGTCGGCGTGGTAGCGCCGCTAACGGTAGAGAAAGAACCAGTAAGGAACGGCACGTTTTGCCCCACCACGATCTCCGCTTCCTGGTTGTCGAGGGTCAATAAGCTCGGCGTGGACAACACATTGGTGGAACCATCGCCCTGCAGGGCGCGCAATAGGACCGCGAAGTTAAAGCTGTCGCTGTTGAAACGGCCTACCCCCAGGGTCATACCCTCGGGTAACAAGAGGCTTGCCAGGCCCGCCGTACTCGCACTCGTAGTGGCCCCAGCGGCGGTTGTGGCGATATTACCCAGGCTGGAACCGCCGGAATTGTTGAAATTGGTCAATCCTATCGGCCCGTTTCCGCTGGGAGTACCGTCCATGAGCCATTGAATGCCCAGTTCGGCCGCCTTATTGAGGGACACCTCGGCGATGATGCCCTCCACCAATACCTGGGCGCGGCGCACATCCAATTGATGAATCACCGCCAGCAGGGAACGATACACCTCCAGGGGAGCGGTGATTACCAAGGCGTTGGTACTCTCATCGGCCTGTAAGGTGAAGGGTTGGTTCTGCGCGGTGGCGGGCGGCGCGGCGCCCTTCTTCGCCTGCTCCTGCTGAGCGACGCTCTGACCGATGCCCGTGAGCACCGGCATCAGTTCCTTGGCGTCGGCGTAGCGCAGATACACCACGTGGATATTCCCTTCCCTTTCCAAGGGCACATCCAGGTGGGAGATCAGCGCCCGCAGCCGCAGGCGATCGGATTTGCCGCCGCCCAACAGCACGCTGTTGGTACGCTCGTCGGCGATGAAGGTGGTTTTGCCGTCCAGATCCGCCGCCCCTTGCCGCTGGACGGCCTGGCGACTCTGCTGCTCCAAGGCGGTGAGGATGCGCACCACCTCCGCGGCCGAGGCATGCTGCAAGGGGATTATTTCTATCTCATTTTCCACGCTGGGTACATCGATGCGGTCGATGATCTCCGAGATACGCTCGATATTGACGGCACGGTCGGAAATGATCAGGACGTTGCTGGGGGGATAGGCCACCATGTGGCCCTGCTGCGGAATCAAGGGCCGCAGGATGGGCACCAGTTGCGCGGCGGGAACATTCTCCAGCTGGATGACCTGCGTGATCATCTCGTCGCCCTTCCCCCGATGCCCCGGCCTCGCCACCGGCACGCCGGATTGTTTGGCGTTGACGTCCGGAATGATCTTGATGACATCGCCGCTGGGCACGGCGGCGAAGCCATGTACCTCCAACACCGACAAGAAAACCTGGTAGACCTCGTCTTTATTGAGCGGCTTGCCGGAGATGATGGTGACCTTGCTCTTGACCCTGGGATCGACGATAAAATTCTTGCCGGTTTGTTCCGCCACCCAACCGATCACCGATTCCAACTCGGCATCCTTGAAATTCAAGGTGACCGTTTGCGCCGCCCCCACGGACAGGCTGCACAATAAAAAAAACAGAGCGCCCCACACCACCTGTCGGCGGCGCATACCGGAACGCTTGTTATTTCTTATAAATTCGGACATCTCTTATCCTGCTTTTTCCAGCCCGCGCGGGCCGGCGGCTCTCAGCACTATCCTTTTGATCCCTTGCCGCAACGAATCTCAGCCCGGTCCACCCAGCGGAATGGCAATGGAATAGGGCTGGCCATTGCGCAGCAGATCCACGTTAAATTGCTCGGCATTGGCGAAATTGCGCAACAACTCCATCCTCCCGGCAGGATCCACCAAACTCACTCCATTAATAGCGGTCACCACATCACCCGACTGTATACCGAACTTCGCCAAGACACTGGCATCCCGCCCGGGCCGTAAACGATAACCGATCAAGTGACCATTCTCCCAGAACGGTTCTCCTTGCAGCAGGTTGGCCAGGCTTTGGGGGTTCTGCACGAATTGTTGGCGATATTGTTTCAACAGCGCCCCCGCTTCCGGCGACACCGTTAAGGGCTGGGCATTGGGATTAGCCACTTCGCCTGTCGATACCTTCAAGGTATTCTCCGGCAGGCGCAAGGTCTCGAAACGGCCGCCGCGGGACAATACGATGTGTTGGGCGTGCACCTCCTTGAGGGTAGCGCCACCGGGAAGCGCCGCGCCCACGGTATAAAAATCTTCCTTGCCGCTGGGATCGGCCACGATGGCCGTGGCGGTACGCGGGTCCGTCGACGCCATCACGCCACGCAACACCAAGCGCAACTGCGTCTCGGGGATAGCGACGGCGTCTTGATCGGGAAGCGCGGTTTGCACCTGTCCGAATAAATGTCGCGCCACGATTTGACGACCGAGAGACAGGGCATCCACGCGGTCGGGCATGGAGGCGACAGGTGCCGCTGCCACAGGCGGAGGTGTTTGCACCGCAGGCAACGGCACAATCATCCACGTCAATTGCGCTGCGCTATACGCCAACAGCACAACACTTAAGGTGGTGATGACAGGCGCAAGCCTGCCCCCCAGGAATGCCTCAGCCACCCAAACCCGATATTGGCTCCAATCGATCAACGCTGTTCAGGCTCCGTCCCGATGATTATTTAAAGATGCAAAACTCATTTATCATACGCCCTTAGCCGTTCTTCGACAAAAAATGTAGAGATTCTAATCCCATTGCCATGCCTCCCTGGGAAAAATCGCTCGCCGAGATCACCCTTCCCGTGATGCTGCCATGACTACCGGAAACCGCTCGGACCGAGGGCCAGCCCCCCCCAGAGGGACCCGCTGTCGAGACAATAGGCAAGATATCATCTATTTAAAGACCATATTATGGTCCGCGGAACCGTGAAGAATGCCGCAAAACGCACAGACGGACGACGTTATCAACCGCCGGCACTTTTGCATTATGCACAATTTCAGTTCGCGCCAGCTCGCGCCGCCTAAGACGGCGCGTCTCCTTGCAAACCCTCTCCCCCAATAATGCAACTCCTTGTTTTAAATGATATAAAGACGCTGTTCAATTTCTCAACAACAAAATGAACCCCTAGAGACGACAACCGTCTCACGGGACCGCTCGCAAACTTTCCACATAGTTATCCACAGAATCTGTGGATAGTCTGTAATTTTTATTAGCAGCAATGGCTTAATGAAAAATTATAGGAGATGGCTTAAAAAAGCGGTGTAACCCTGACCTTGAAGCTACGGCAATTAATCGATTCGAAGGTGAAACCGTCATTACAACGCCCACCGGAAGGCGATCTTCGAGCACTAGCCCAACCCTGCTCCACCGCGCCTCGTTAACAGGACACGCGGAACCCCTGCGCGAAGGAATGATATCCCACAGCCATAACTGTTATTTCCAGCGAAGTAACACCCACTGCGGTACCACGACATTTTGGTCCAAACCCGCCCGACGGGTGTCGAAGTTGCCATCACCGGTGGTATCGATGAGGTAATAGGGGTACCCCATAGCCGGCGTGATCTTGATCATGTAGATTTGATTGTTGATACTGAACTCCTCAACCCGCTCCTTGCCGCGATGTATGATGGTGATCTCCGGCTCCGCGGGTAGGCTCGACGCGCTATCACCCGCAGGGGCGGTCTCGTCGGCGGCAAACGCCAGACCGACTGAACAAAGAAACAATAACAGCGCTCGCTGCACGACTCTTGGCATGATAGGGTTCCAATCCGAAGCAGGCTTACAAATCCAGCAACATCTCCTGCTCTTCCGCAGAAGGCTCGAACCCACGACTTTCGTAGTGGTTAAAGATAGCATCCACCACCTCTTGCGGCTTGTCCAGCACCTGAATCAATTGTAGATCGGAATCATCGATAGTGCCTTCCTTGACCAGGGTGGCCTTGAACCACCCTATCAAGCCCTCCCAGAACGGTTTATGCACCAGAATTATGGGGATACGGCGGGTTTTGCCGGTCTGAACCAGGGTCAATATCTCGGCCAGTTCATCCAGGGTGCCGAAACCACCCGGCAACACCACATAGGCCGAGGCGTATTTCACGAACATCACCTTGCGCGAGAAGAAATGCCGAAAGTGCATGGAAATATCCTGATATTCGTTGGCGCTCTGCTCCTGGGGTAAGGCGATATTGAGGCCGACGCTGGGCGATTTGCCGCCGAAGGCCCCCTTGTTGGCCGCCTCCATCAGACCGGGCCCGCCGCCGCTGACCACGCTGAAGCCGGCGTCGGACAAACCGCGGGCGATGTCCTCGGTGAGCCGGTAATAGGGATGATCGGATGGCGTGCGCGCCGAGCCGAAGATGCTCACCGAGGGTTTGATGTGAGCCAAGCGTTCAAAACCCTCCACGAACTCCGCCATAATCTGAAAGATCTTCCAGGACTCACGGCTCAGCATGGAGTCGTTGATGGGCATGAAGCTGGGATGGGTCGCGCGATGTTTATCGTCCATAGTCATTATCTGCCTTGATTCCTAATTACTCTATCGGCATTGCGGAGAACAATTTTTAGTACAATCCCCGCAACCCCGCAGCCGGTTTTGCAACACGGTCCCTGTTCAAATGAATGACAAAGCGTCCAAGTTACTGATCCTGGTAGACGGCTCGTCCTATCTCTATCGCGCCTTTTACGCCCTGCCCTCCCTCACCAACTCCCGGGGCGAACCCACCGGCGCAGTCTATGGCGTGGTCAACATGCTGCGCAAATTGCTGGCCGACTACCAAGCCGACTATGTCGCCGTCGTGTTCGACGCCAAGGGCAAGACCTTTCGCGACGAGCTGTTCGAACAGTATAAGGCCCATCGCCCACCCATGCCCGACGACCTGCAAACCCAGATCGAACCCCTGCACGCCATCGTCCGCGCCAGCGGCCTGCCCTGCCTGGTGGTGGAGGGGGTGGAGGCGGACGATGTGATCGGCACCCTGGCGCAGCAGGCCGCCGCCGCGGGCATCGCCACCCTCATCTCCACCGGAGACAAGGACATGGCCCAACTGGTGGACGGGCACATCACCCTCATCAACACCATGTCCAACACCGTCCTCAACCGTGAGGGTGTGATCGCGAAATTCGGCATCAGCCCGGAACAGATCGTGGACTACCTCGCCCTGGTGGGCGACACCTCGGACAACATCCCCGGGGTCCCCAAGGTGGGCCCGAAGACGGCGGTGAAGTGGCTGAGCGCCTATGGCTCACTGGACAATATAGTCGCCCATGCGGAGGAAATCACCGGCAAGGTGGGAGAAAACCTGCGCGCCCACCTGGAGCAACTGCCCCTGGCCCGCCGCCTGGCCACCATCCACTGCGACGTGAAGCTCGAGGTGTCTCCCGAGGACCTGCGCCCGCAGCCCCCCGACAGCGGCGCCTTATCGGACCTCTATCGCCGCCTGGAGTTCAAGACCTGGTTGAAACAACTCCAGGAAAAGGCCGGCGATGATGCTCCCTCGCAGGCGCCGACCGCCGCCAAGCCCGGTCACTACCAGACCGTACTGACCGCCCGGGCGCTGGATCAATGGCTGGAGCGGCTGCAGCAAGCCGAGCTGTTGGCCTTCGACACCGAGACCACCAGTCTGGATTACATGCAGGCGCGGATCGTCGGCGTGTCCTTCGCCGTCACCCCCGGTGAGGCCGCCTATGTCCCTTTGGCCCATGACTACCCGGATGCTCCGCCGCAATTGCCGCGGGACGAGGTCCTGGCCAAACTGCGCCCCCTGCTGGAGGACCCCGACCGACCCAAGCTGGGCCATAATCTCAAATACGACATGAGTGTGCTGGCCAACCACGGTATCCGCTTGGACGGCATCCGCCACGACACCATGCTGGAGTCCTATGTTCTGAACAGCACCGCCAGCCGTCACGACATGGATACGCTGTCGCGAAAACACCTGGATCACGAGACCGTCACCTTCGAGGACATCGCCGGCAAAGGGGTCAAGCAGCTCAGCTTCAATCAAATCCCCGTGGAACAGGCCGCCCCCTATGCGGCGGAAGACGCCGACGTCACCCTGCGCCTCCATCACCACTTCTGGCCGCAGCTCCACAAGGAACCGGCCCTGGCCAAATTGTACACGGAGATAGAGGTGCCACTGGTGAACGTGCTGTCGCGCATGGAACGGGGCGGCGTGCTGGTGGACGCCGCACTGCTGCAGCAACAGAGCCGCGAATTGGCGGAGACCATGGCGGCCCATGAACAGCGCGCCCATGAACTGGCCGGCGGTGAATTCAATCTAAGCTCGCCCAAACAGATCCAGGAAATCCTCTACGGCAGACTGGGGCTGCCGGTGACCTATAAGACGCCCACCGGCCAACCCTCCACCGGCGAAGAGGCCTTGCAGGAATTGGCGGATCAGCACCCCCTGGCGGCCCTGATCCTGGACTATCGCGCCCTGAGCAAACTCAAATCCACCTACACCGATCGCCTGCCCGAACAGATCAATCCCGACACCGGGCGGGTCCACACCTCCTATCATCAGGCGGTGGCCGCCACCGGCCGGCTTTCCTCCAGCGACCCCAACCTGCAGAACATTCCCATTCGCAGCCTGGAGGGACGGCGCATCCGCCAGGCCTTCATCGCGCCACCGGGTTACCGGATCGTGGCGGCGGATTACTCCCAGATCGAACTGCGCATCATGGCCCATCTCTCCGGCGACGAGCGCCTGTTGCATGCCTTCGCCTCGGACATCGACATCCATACCGCCACGGCGGCAGAGATATTCGCCGTGCCGCCCGAGCAGGTCAATTCAGAACAACGCCGCAACGCCAAGGCCATCAACTTCGGTTTGATCTACGGCATGTCCGCCTTCGGGCTGGCCCGGCAACTGGGCATCGAGCGCGGCGCGGCCCAGCAGTACATCGACCTGTATTTCGCCCGCTACCCCGGCGCCAAGCAGTTCATGGACCGCACCCGGGAGCAGGCGCGGGAACAGGGTTACGTGGAAACCCTGTTCGGGCGGCGACTGTATCTGCCCGACATCAAGGCCCGCCAGCAACAGCGCCGCCAATACGCGGAACGGGCCGCCATCAACGCCCCCATGCAGGGCACCGCCGCGGATATCATCAAGCGCGCCATGTTGCGCAGCGACGCCTGGCTGCGGGAATCGGGGGTGGACGCCAAGATGGTCATGCAGGTCCACGACGAATTGGTGTTCGAGGTCGCCGCCGGAGCGGTCACGGAGTGCAAGACCGCCATCGAGCGCTGCATGAAGGAGGCGGCCGTTCTTACCGTACCCTTATTGGTGGACATCGGCGTCGGCGCGAACTGGGATGAAGCGCACTAAAAATCTGTAATCGTTATATTTATATCCACTCCCACAAATAAAAATGGCGGGGCTGAACTTTTTTCAGCGCCGCCACTCTTACGATACTGAGTACGGTTTTTCTTTTCTGGCCCGTGCTCTCCCGCTCGCCTCCCTGAGCGGGAACCCCTCTAAACCTGGCTTCCCCAAGCCGGGTATGTTAGGCCCCGGTTCCTCCTCCCTCTTTATACCGGGGCCTTTTTTTGTCTAAAATTCACCGACACGCCCTATAATTCTAGCCACCTTGCAAGTGTTTCATGGGCCTCCACGACCCCGCTGTGCTTCAAGGCGGAAAACAATTGCACCGTGACCTCTTTGTTTTCCTTATAAAGCTTAGCGAGCTGGCCCCTTACCTGGTGCAGCACCGCCATGGCCGCGCCGCGGCTCAGTTTGTCCGCCTTGGTCAGCAACAGATGGACGGGTAAGCGGGCATGGCCGCACCACTCCAACATCTGCCGATCGAACTCCGTCAAGGGATGGCGGCAATCCATCACCACCATGACGCCGCGCAGGCACTGGCGCCCGCGAAAATAATCCTCGATCAAACGCTGCCAGGCCTGGCGCACCGCCACGGGGACGCGGGCGTAACCATAGCCGGGCAGGTCCACCAGGCGCCGTTCCTCGTCGATCTGGAAAAAATTGATCTCGCGGGTACGGCCCGGGGTCTTGCTGATGCGGGCCAGACCCCGTATCCCGGTGATGACATTGATGGCGCTGGACTTGCCGGCGTTGGAGCGGCCTGCCACCGCCACTTCCCAGCCGCTGTCGGCGGGAAATTGCCTGGCGCGGGCGGCGCCCAGCATAAACTGGCTGCGGCGCAAGGCGATCGCCACCGGTGATGTCGCTTCCCCGGACGCCCCCTTTGCTTTGGTCACGATATTATTTTTTGCCGGCGCCGTAGATATAGCGCGCCAGCGTCGCCTCGTCCGCGCTGACCCGCCTCACCAGGCGGTCCAGGCTGATGATGGCATGCTCCAGCAGATTCACCGCGATATAGGGATGTTCCACCCGCAGACGCTGGTACATGGGCCGCGGCAGCTTCAGGAGCTGGGTCTCCGGACTCAGGGCGCGCATCCGCAGCGAACGGGGATGGCGGTCGAAGAAGGACATCTCCCCCATCAATTCGCCCTCTTTCATGCGGCCCACCTCCACCTCGCTGCCGTCTTCGTCGTGCAGCAGAACGGCCTCGCCTTTAATGACGAAAAACAGGGCCTCGCTCACCTCGCCGATGTCGGCGACGATCTGGTCCTTCTTCACTTCCATCAATTCGGTGTAATCCAGGAGGGTCTCCACCTCTTTCACTGTGAGGGATTCGCATAGATACTGCTGATTGAGGAACTGGGTGAGTTTGGCTCGTTTTACCGTCATGGATATGGACTCCGCTGCTGATCGCACCCGCCGTGGACAATGGTCGTCGTTTTCCCGCTCGCCCTGCCGCCGCCTCGAGCACTAAGTATTGCGCTGCCTTGCGGAGTTGCATAGGCTAAGGCCCTGTTGCCATGCCGGGAGATCATGGGGGCGCCTCATTATCGGGGTTTCTCATGACAATCGGCAAGGTTTTGCAACAAATGGCCCGGAGCAGGCTCTAAGCTCAACGACCGCGTGTCATCCCAGTCGCAATAAGAAAAGGTATGGTATTCATGAAAAACGTCGCTCGTTATCTGTTGCTGTTGCTGCTGCTCCCCCTGTTTGCCCAGGCCGCCACCTATGAAGAGGGGCGCGATTACCAGCGCATCGTTCCGGCACAACCCACCGATGATCCGGGCAAGATTGAAGTCGTGGAGCTGTTCTGGTACGGCTGCCCGCACTGTTACCGCTTTCAGCCCTACATGGAGCGCTGGCTGAAACAAAAACCCGCCGACGTGGCATACCGACGCATGCCCGCCATCCTGGCCCCCCATTGGGAGCTGCTGGCCAAGGCCTATTACGCCGCACAGGCCCTGGGTATCGCGGATCGCATCCATCGCCCATTGTTCGACGCCATCCATGCCCAGAAGCGCCGCATGGATACCGAGGAGCGGGTCATGGATTTCTTCGTCGAACAAGGCGTCAGTAAGGACGACTTCAAAAAGGCCTTCAACTCCTTCTGGGTGGACGCCAAGCTGCGCAGCGCCAAGGAGATGAGCCGCCGCTACCAGGCCCATGCGACGCCGTCGGTAGTGGTCAACGGCAAGTACATCCTCAATCCCGACGACACCCATGGCAGTGTCAATACGATGATAAAGGTCATCAATTTTCTGATAGACAAAGAACGTGCCGCCAACAAGGGATAAGCGCCGCATCACGCATCCGCCGGGTGGCTACGACGGAAGTCCATGGCCATGAAGGCCGCCGAGCTGTTCATCAAGTGCCTGGAAAACGAGGGTGTGGACTACATCTTCGGCATCCCGGGCGAGGAAAACCTCGCCCTGATGGATGCCCTGCTGGACTCCTCCATTCAGTTCGTCACTACCCGCCATGAGCAAGGGGCGGCCTTCATGGCCGATGTCTACGGACGCGTCACCTGGCGGGCGGGCGTCTGTCTGTCGACCCTGGGTCCCGGCGCCACCAATCTTCTCACCGGGGTCGCCGACGCCAACATGGATCACGCGCCGCTGGTGGCCATCGCCGGCCAGGCGGACACCAACCGCCTGCACAAGGAATCCCATCAGGTGTTGGACCTGCAACATATCTTCGCGCCGGTGACCAAGTATTCTTCGCGGGTGCTGACGCCCAATGTGGTGCCGGAGGTGATCCGCAAGGCCTTCAAGCTGGCGCAAACCGAGAAGACCGGCGCCTGTTTCATCGAATTTCCGGAAAACCTCGCCGAGATGGACATCGACCTGGCGCCGCTGCGGGCCCAGCAACCCACCCTGCCGGAACCCGCCGACGACCGGGTGGCGGCGGCGGCGGAGCTGCTCTCCCAGGCCCGCCACCCCATCATCCTGGCGGGCAACGGCGTGATCCGCGCCAAGGCCTGGCGGCAACTGGCCGACTTCGCCGCCAAACTCAATATCCCGGTGGCCAACACCTTCATGGCCAAGGGGGTGGTGCCCTTCAAACACCCCATGGCCCTGGGCAGCGTGGGCCTGCAGGCCCATGACTACGTCAACACCGGCTTCGACCAGGCCGATGTGATCCTGTGCGTGGGCTACGACCTGGTGGAATACCACCCGCGCCTGTGGCATCCCACCTGCGACCGCAAGATCATCCATATCGACACCGCCCCCGCCGAGGTGGATACCAGCTATGTGGTGGAGGTGGGGGTGTTGGGCGACATCCGCCACAGCCTTGCGCAGATCGCGGCGCGGACCATCCCGCAGCAAGGGCATACCCTGCGGCCCCTGCGCGACGCCCTCATCGAGGACATGGACCGCCATCGCGACGACATGGCCTTTCCCCTGAAACCCCAGAAGATCATCTGGGACCTGCGCACCGCCCTGGGCCTGGAAGACATCGTGGTGTGCGACGTGGGCGCCCATAAGTTGTGGATGGCGCGGATGTTTCGCTGCGAGCACCCCAATACCTGTATCATCTCCAACGGCTTCGCCAGCATGGGTATCGCAGTGCCTGGGGCCATCGCGGCTCGGCTCGCCCATCCCCAGCGACGGGTGGTGGCAGTGACCGGCGACGCCGGATTCATGATGAACTCCCAGGAGATCGAGACGGCGCTGCGCCTGAATATCCCGCTGGTGGTGCTGATCTGGAACGACGGCGCCTATGGCCTGATCGAATGGAAACAGATGACCACCTACGGCCGGCCATCCCATGTGCACTTTAATAACCCGGATTTTGTAAAATACGCGGAGTCTTTCGGCGCCAAGGGCTACCGGGTAGAGCATGCCTCGCAGCTGATGCCCATACTGCGGGAAGCCCTGAACAACGACGGGGTAAATATAATCGACTGTCCGGTCGATTATACTGAGAACCTGAAATTAACCGCCAAGCTCGGTGAAGCGATCTTTCAACTATGACGGCAAACCCTGCCATGCTCGATAACGACGAAGCCGCTGCAGACCATCCTAAGGCGGGTCACGCCAAGAGTTCGCTGCGGTTGCTGAGCTACAACATACAGGCGGGCATCGCCTCCACCCGGCCCCATCACTATTTGACCCGCAGCTGGAAGCATGTCCTGCCCCATCCCTCCAGTTTCGACAACCTGGACCGCATCGCCCGCCTCACCGCCAACTACGACGTGGTGGCCATCCAGGAGGCCGACGCGGGGAGCATGCGCAGTTATTTCGTCAACCAGGTGGAATATCTGGCCCACCGCGGCCATTTCCCCTTCTGGTGCCATCAGACCAACCGGGACCTAGGCAGGTTCGCACAGCACAGCAACGGCCTGCTGAGCAAGCTCCGCCCCCATCTCATCGCCCAGCATAAGCTCCCGGGCCTGATCCCCGGACGGGGCGCCATGCTGGTTCAATTGGGACACAGCGAGGCACCGCTGGCCGTATTGCTGGTACACCTGGCGCTGGGGCGGCGCGCCAGGATGAAACAATTCGATTTCATCAGCGAACTGATCGGTGAATACGAACATGTGGTGGTAATGGGGGACTTCAACTGCGTCCCGGAGAGCCATGAGATGGACCTGCTGCTCAGCAAGGCCAATCTATGCGAACCGGCCCAGGCCCTGCATACCTTTCCCAGCTGGCGCCCCTATCGCAATATCGATCACATCCTGGTGTCACCGTCCTTGAAGATATCCAACCTCCAGGTGATACAGCACGCCTTGTCGGACCACCTGCCCATCGCGGTGGAGATCCAGGTCCCCGAAGAGGTGCAATTGCTCAGTGCATAAAAAAGGGGCGGGGTTATACCCCGCCCTTTTCTACATCGATCAACGTCTGTTTCTCTCTTTACGCACTTTGATGGGGCGCATCCGGCGGATCGCGGCGTCTTCCCGCTCGAAAAACACCAGCAGGCTGACCACACCCAATATGATCAGGACTTGAAGGGCTATGAAACCCATGGCGGACCTCCTCCACGTTGGCTCCTAATGGATTTATCGTCCATCCGGAAAGAAAGGTTTAGTGACATCAGGCCATCCGCGAGGACGGTATCCACGCAAACGATCAAGGGGGAGCAAGGCCTTGCTCCCCCTTGGAAACTCCGACATCCGGTATTTGGAATCGCTAGCGTTTAGAAGCGATGCGATCGGCCACCAATTGCAAAAAGGCCATGGGGGTGTGATCGGGTGTCACCCCTTCGCCGGTGAGCAGCACGCGCCGTTCATGGATCCTTTGCTCCACCACAAAGGCCTGCTGCTCGGTCAATATGCCCGTCGCCACCATGTCCGGAATGGTGCCGTCCGCGACGGCCAGTTCATATTCATAATCCAAGGCCGGAGGAAATATGCGGTAGACATCCACTACGTTGACGATGCGTATTTTATCCAGGTGGATCTTGCGGGCGGCCTGCGCGGCCTTGGCCGTAATCTCATGCTGCCAGTTCTCTTTGTGTTGTGCGTAGTCCGCGGGATCGAATGTGCTGCTCAAATTGATGCCGGCAAAAAACTGCTCGGCGTCCTCGACGACTCCGGCCGTCACATTGCTGGGGGGGTGAAGGATCCTGCGACATCCCAATACCGCCTGCGCCGGGATGGTTATCTGGACGATGCGGCCGCCATAGGCCGCCTCGCCGGAACCGTCCCACATGGATTTGCGAAACGGCTTTCCGTCCACATCCAGCCAGTTCACGTTCGCCTCCCCCTTCAAGGGGTCCGCGTAATTTTTGTAGGCTTTATGAAAGGCGAAACACGCGGCACCGTCGCCCTTGTCGGCTAGATCGATGAAATCCTGCATGGCTTGGCGCCGCGCCTCGGACAGATTGTCCAACACCTCCAGGTGGCGGGCCCCCAAATTGTAGACGGTGCGCATTTGCCGTTCACCCAAGGCCACTTGCGGGTGGGTATAATCCGCGTAGTCGAGGACGGCGTTCACCCGCCCGAAAAATTCCGGATCCACCCCCACCCAAAAAGTGACAAAGGACGACTTGTCCATAGTCTCCCGCATTTGCTGCAACACCGCAGCGGCGGCGGCGGCATGGGCCTGGCGTACGTCGTCGCGTCCCGTAGCGGCAAGGTAGACATTGTCGGTGAAGTAGCGGATCTTTTCGGCCTCGGAGAGGCGGGTCACCTCGGCGATAGGCAAGGGGTCATTAAACTTAATCCCCGATGTCCCGGCAATTTCTTTTTTGCCGCCAAATTGGGCGCAACCGCCTAAGAACATTAACAAGAATAGGGGCACCAGCCAGCGCCGGATCCCCGCTTCAAACCGGTCTTGGTAGAATTTTGCACTTGTCATAACGATCCCCGCCCACTGCATCGTTGCTTCCCTGTGTATATCGGGCTCCCTGGCACCATGCTTTAATTCCCATATGTTTTACAATGTTAATCAGCAGGCATCTGCGCCTTGTCCCAGGCACATCGCGGCCCCGGCATTTAATAACTAACTAATATAGTTGATAAATATTGATTGCCCGCCTGCCGCCGTCCGGGATGAGACCGGCCGACCTGCGCCAAGGATTCCGGTCGCTACGTTGACTAACACTCCCTGTTTCTGCTAACTAAACACTATCCAGTGATGAACGAGACCATACCGTGATAGTGGCTAACATTCCCCGCGACGACCTGGGCACCCAGCGCCTGGAAGAGGCCAATGCCGCCCGGACCGGCACGCTACCGGTGGCGCCCACCGCCGCCAGCCCCGCCTTGAGACCCCAGGCGTCGCCCACCCCCATACCCGTGGCGCACCCTGTGGAACGCCGCCGCGGCGAGCGCCGCCGGGGTTTGGAACGGAGAGGGCAGCATCAGGCTACCTTGCTGGACACCCGCAGCCATCACGAAAGACGCACTCATGAGCGGCGCCAGCACAGCGAACATCACGACGAGCTGCAGTCACTCGGCATAAATGTATACATCTAGGCTCAGAACACACCTTCAACACCGCCCATTATAACGCATGTCGCTTTCAATGGCGGCCTTCCGCTCCTATCATGACCACCTCCGTGGGCATGCGGCGAAATTGACCTAAGGTCTGTTGACATTGCCCGACTCTTGAAAGGTGCAGCATGATTTGGGGTTTACTCGGCTTAATCTTGGTGGTGGTGGTGCTCGCGCTGACCATCACTCAAAAAAACGTCGGTCGCGCCCTGCCGCTGGCGGCGATCATCGTAGTCGGCATCATCGGCTTCTTTGCCTGGTATCAGGACCACGAATTGAAGCTCTCCAAGCAGCGCATCCCCGCCGCCGAAGTGGAACTGGTGGATATGCAATTGTCCAACGAGGCGCGCGGCGTGAACACCATCACCGGCCGGATCCGTAATCACTCACAGCAGTACACCCTCGTTGAAGTGCGGGTCCAGGTCTCCATGGAGGATTGCATCGACCAGCACTGCGAGGTCATCGATCAAACCGGCGTCACCCTGAAACCCACCGTCCCGCCGGGACAGGCCCGGGATTTTCGCGAACGGATCTACTTCAAGTCTAACCTCGCGCCGCGCGGCAAGCCGGAGCTGAAATATCAGGTGGTCTCCACCCGCGGCGAATAAACTGCCGGATCAGGATACCTCTTGTCCCGCCGCCTGCAGGTCGGCGTGATAAGAAGACCGTACCATGGGGCCGCTGGCCACATTGGCGAAACCCAGGGCCTTGGCCCGCTCGCCGAGATCGGCGAATTCATCCGGCGTCACATACCTCACCACCGGCAGATGATGGCGGCTGGGTTGCAGATACTGGCCCAGGGTCAGCATGTCCACGCCATGTTCCCGCAGGTCCTTCATCACCTGCTCGATCTCCTCGAAGGTCTCGCCCAGACCCAGCATCAAACCCGATTTGGTGGGGATAGCGGGATATCGGTCCTTGAAGCGTCGCAACAGGCTCAACGAACCCGCGTAATCGGCCCCCGGCCGCACTTGCTTATACAAACGCGGCACGGTCTCCAAGTTATGATTGAACACGTCGGGCGGGGCCTGCTCCATGATCGCCAAGGCCACGTCATGGCGGCCGCGAAAATCGGGGACCAGGATCTCAATCTTGGTTTGCGGGGATTGACTGCGCACCGCCTCGATACAGTCCTTGAAGTGTCCCGCCCCGCTGTCGCGCAGGTCATCGCGATCCACGGATGTGATCACCACGTAACGCAGACCCATGGCGGCGATGGTCCTGGCCAGATTGGCGGGCTCCTCCCCGTCCAGGGCGCCGGGTCGGCCATGTGCCACATCGCAGAATGGGCAGCGACGGGTGCAGATATCACCCATGATCATGAAGGTGGCGGTGCCGTGACTGAAGCACTCGCCGAGATTGGGACAGGAGGCCTCTTCGCACACGGTATGCAGGCGGTGATCACGCAACACCGATTTCAGGCGCGACACCTCCGGGGAAGTGGGCGCCTTGGCGCGAATCCACCGCGGCTTGCGCAGAAACTCCACGGTAGGTTCGATCTTGATCGGGATGCGCGCCACCTTGGCCGCGCCCCGTTCGCGCACCGTACCGGGCTCCGGTCTTTTCTTCAACGACGACACTAAACTAGAGCTCCTTTGCTGGCTGCTCACTCATAAGCTCACTCTCGAAGGGCCGGTCCGCCCACTCCGCCTTTAATTGCAGAGACCCTGCCAG
>CAZOTG010000003.1:0-5136 GCA_964582585.1 uncultured Chromatiaceae bacterium
CCTCACCCCCAACGGCGACACGGTGGTGGACGACGGCCGCCACTACATCCGCAGCACCCACCGCCGCTACGACCTGATCGTGTTCGACGTATTCCAGGCCGAGATCCCGCCGGCCCACATGCTGACCCTGGAGACCTTCCGCGAGCTCAAGGACCTGCTCAATCCCGGCGGCTTCGTGGCCATCAATTATTCCGGCTTCCTCACCGGTTCCGTGGGCTACGGGGCGCGCTCTATCTATAAGACCCTGCTCGCCGCCGGCTACCGGGTCCGGGTGCTGCCCGCCGGATCCCAGGGCGAGGAGACCCGCAACAACGTCTTCGTGGCGACCCTGGATGATCAGGATTTTTCCGCGCCGCGCATCCCGGTGATGGAAGACGGCCGGCCGCGGGCCCCGGCGGACCTGTTCATGGACCCGGCGGCCATCGACGTGGAGCACGCCATGGTGCTCACCGACGATCAGCCCATCCTGGAAAAATTGAACCTGGAGGCCGCCGCTATCTGGCGCGCCGAATACCTGGAATACTTCACCAAGCCGTTTCTGCAGATGGGTATCCCGCTGTTCGAGTGAGCGCGGAACGCCGATCCGCCGTCAGGCGATCTCCAGCACGTAGGTGAGGGTGATGCGCAGACCGGTGTTGCCGTCGGTGGGCGCGGTGGACGAATGGAGCATGCGGGAGGGAAACACCGCAAACCGCCCCGGCACGTAATCCACGGTAAAGGCCGGCTGATGCTTATGGCACAGATCAGGGGGCGTGCCGTCGGCGTAAAAACAGGTCTGCCCGTGCCACTCCGGCCTCCACTCCGAATTCACGTAATAGAGCACCGACAGCATATTGCCCGCGGTATGGTCGGGATGGATATAGCCGTGCTGACCCTCGGTGCGGGCGTCGAAGCCGATGCGGTACATGCGCCAGTTGGCGGTCATCAGGCCGGCCTCCATGAGCTTGTCCTCCACCAGCCTGAACAGCAGCATGCAGGTGCGCATGTGCTCGGGGATCATCACGCGGCACTCGTGGACGACGTTGAGCCCCCAGGCCTTGATGGATTCGTCCGACAGGTTGGAAACGCGGCCGTAGGCGAAGGTGGATCTGTCCCGCATATCCCCGTGGAGGCTGCGCAGCAGGGCGGACGGCACCAGGCCGTCGAAGGTCACGGGCTTGTCCATGGAGACCAACGGGCGGGCGGCCTGCCCGCCGGGCGTGCCGGTGAGGGTAGCCGACAGGATCGAAGGCGACGAGGCACCAGCGGATGGGGGCTGCTTCATTTGGTACGGCTTTCTTTCTTATTCGTCTGTCTTATTCGTCTGTTGTAGTAAGTATAAGGGAAATTCCCCGGTACGAGACAGCCCCGCGGCCGCTAGCCGCCAGTAATCCGCTTCTCCACGCCGCTGAAATACAGCAGGGGAAAGACGGCCAGGAGGGTGGCGGCGGTCAGCAGGCTGGCGCGCATCCCCACCTCGGGGATGGCGTAGAAGGCGATGCTGTAGGTGGCGAGGATGCCGCCCACGGTGGAGACGGCATAGACGGTGCCCGCGGCGTGACCGACTTTGCTGTCATGGGGGGTGACCAGCCGGATGATCAGCGGCGACACCATGCCAAAGCACACCAGGGGCGGAAACAGAAAGACCAGGCATGACAAGGTGATGCCCGCTCGCAACTCCAGGCCAAGCGTCGCCTCCATGACGAGGTTCGCGGTCCAGGGCATCAGACCGACCAATGCCGCCGACACCAGCATGATGGCGTACAGCGTTCGCTTGCAGGGGTACTTTTTCGAAATGGCCCCTCCGAGAAAGTAGCCCGAGGTGAGTCCGCCCAGGGTCAGTCCCAGCACGGCGGCCCATACGTACAAAGAGTTCCCGTAGAAGGGTCCGACGATCTTTGCGCCCACCAGCTCTACCGCCATCACGGCGCCGCCTTCGACAAAGGAGACAATGAACAGAAACCAAGAGGTCCATAGCGAGTGCCGCGCGGTGCCGACGGAGTCATTTTTGAGGGTCTGGGTACGCTGCATGGCGGTAGCTTATCAGAAAGATGCCGAAAAACGCGTTGCCCGCCCGGAAGGCGAACAAGCTGAATGCTTGGACTCGCTATGGAATTTCAAGCTATCCCAATGACGAAGGTAAGGGTGAAACCCGGGCCGGCATGCCATTCGTCGGCACGGTGGACGAATGCAGCATTCGTGAAGGAAAGACCGCAAACCGCCACGGCATATTCGAAACGCGACCATAGGCAAAGGCGAAAAAGCGCCGGGGGATTGAGGTTTGTTCATTTCCGCGAGCTTTCCCGATTTGCCGCCGAACATTATACTGAAAACAGCCCGGTTTCAAAACTGAAACGGGTGGCGGCTCATCCGTACACCCACCAGCGGCGGAGGCGCTTGTTCGGGTTCCCGACCTCATTAGGCGTAGCTGCTCGCGGAACAGCATCAATAAATCGAAAACAGCCCACAGGAGGGTCGGCGCGGCCATGTCTTTTCAGAAAATACATGAGTATCTCAATTTCAGGATGAAGGATTCCCAGGACTACAAGCATGAGCTTGCGGCGGAGTACGGGACCGAGAATTTCTCGATGTTCATGTACGCCCTGGTCAAGATGGCCAAGCCGAAGACGATGCTCGAACTCGGCACCGGCGCTGGCATCACCTCCTTTCTAGCCGCACAGGCCATGAAGGAGAATGGCTTCGGGACGGTCTATACGGTCGATGACGCCTCCCAGTGGTCAGACATCAGCACGTTCATAGAAGAATACTTCCAGGTCAAGGACATCGATTACCGGAGCTTCATTGATCTCGCAACCAAGACCTTCGATATAGGGAAACATCTGAGATCTTTCTCAACCCAGGTGAGCCTCGACAAGCTCTTCATGCCGGATGGCGTGGACAAGCTGGATATTGTGTATATCGATTGCCTTGGAACCAACGTACAGAATGTTGCCGCTACGCTTGCTTACTACCTTCCCAGGCTGAATCTGTATTCTTCTCTTTTCTGGGACAACGCCTCGACATTCAATCACACCTTTCTATTTTTTGATTATGTCGTGAGGGAACTGAGCGCCGGCAAGGTCCCGGTCTCTCTCCTGAAAGGTTTGAACCAACAGGAAATGATAGCGCTAGAAACGATGGTGCGTCATTGCAAATTCACCTTGGTTCATCTTACCGACGATAACAGGGGTAAAGTAAATAAGCACCAAAACAGCCGGACCTGGCTGAAGATTGATTTGAATGACTTCATCCCGCATGGCGCGACAGGAGGCGGGGTCACCAGCTATTGACCTCTCAGCGATATTGCTTACCTCTAGTACGCCTCGATGACATAATGGCGCGTCACGCGGCAGGGGTTAAAATATAAATCGCCCTTTAATGAACAGATGCCCTTTGCCCTAGGGGGCCTCTTATTTATTAACGATTTATTAACAATACCGCCGGGAGTCGGTTATCGGGGCTAGGCCGAGATACCCGCTGGCGCTAATATGGGGTATGGGGAACAGCTGATGGCCATGTTATTTGTTGCGTGTGACAGAGGGTCCTTGCGCCTGAAAGGCCGGTACCGCCCCGAAGGGCCGCGAATACCAGGAGAAGAACCCATTTACCACTATTCATTGAATTGAGGCGGGTGTGGTTGAATATTTGCTGCTCTGCTAGAGTAACTCGCTCAACATTTCCTGCGCATCGTTCGTTACCCCATGAGGTCTTTGGGGGGCGAACTGACGCTGACTATTGCCATAGAGGGAAGGAAGCACCTTGAACATGATACAGGTACGCGGACTCACAAAGGTTTTCCCCGGCGGGGCAAAGGCGGTGGACGGTTTGGATCTCACTGTATCTCAAGGAGAAATCCTGGGCCTGCTCGGCCCCAATGGCGCCGGCAAGACCACGACTATTCGCGCCCTATCGACCTTGTGCGGCTTCGATTCGGGGCAGGTGATCGTGGCCGGTTACGACGTGGATAAAGAGCCCGAGAAGGTCCGCCAGGTCATCGGGCTGGTCGCCCAAAATACCGGTATCGACTACTTCCTTACCGGCCGGGAGAATCTGGAGTTGCAGGGCCATCTCTACCGGATGAAGCGGGCGGACATCAAGGCCCGCGTCAGCGAACTCGCCAAATACTTTGAACTGGAGGACAGCCTGGACCTCCAGGTGGCGACCTATTCGGGCGGCATGCGGCGCAAGCTGGATATCGCCACGGCGCTCATCCATCATCCGAAGCTGGTCTTCCTCGACGAGCCGACCCTGGGGCTCGATATCAAGAGCCGCAAAATGCTGTGGACCCTCATCGAAAAACTCAACAAGGAGATGGACCTCACCATCCTGCTGACCACCCATTATCTGGAAGAGGCGGATAAGCTCGCCAACCATGTGGCCATTATCAGCGCGGGCAAGATCCGCGCCGTGGGCACGCCCGACGAGCTGAAAAGCAGCATCGCCGGCGAGGCATTAACCCTGAATCTGGAGCAAAAAGATTGGCCCGCCAAGCAATTTGACTTCGCCCTTAAGCAAACAGATTACGTTAAAGACTCGATGTGGCAGGGTAATAAATTGTATGTCTATGTGACCAATGGCGCGGAAAGCGTGCCGAAGATCACCGAGCTGGCCAAGACCTATTCAGTCCACATCCTGACCTTAGGCTTGTCACGGCCGAGCCTGGACGATGTGTTCCTGAAATACACCGGCACCAGCATGGAAGATACCGGCGAAGAGTCCGGCGACGAATGGTGGAAGCAATGGGCCGGCAAGGGCGGCGGCGGAAAATGGGCGAAAAAATGGCAGCAGGCGCAAGGCCAGGAAGGCGGCGAGGATGAAAGCGGCGGCTGGGGCAAATGGACCGCCGAGGAATCCGAGGCCTGGTTGAAGCAGCAGGGCGGGATTGCCTCGGACGCAGGCGGTGATGAACAGGGAGAGGCCACCGACCAGGAGGCCGCTGAAAGTTCCGGGACAACGGGCGGCTGGGGTAAATGGACCGCCGAGGAAACGGCGCAATGGCTGAAGCAGCAGGGCGGGGTTACCTCGGGCGAGGCTGCTGCGTCCGACGCCAGTAAGGATAACGCCGGCGATCAATCCTGGCCACAGGCGCATCAATGGCAATGCGACCAAGGGCAACAAGCGGCCCCCAAGGAAGAAACCGCTTCCCAGGCGGAGAAA
>CAZOTG010000003.1:5146-14321 GCA_964582585.1 uncultured Chromatiaceae bacterium
CCGCCGACGAGGGCGGCCCTTGGCCCACCCAACAAGACTGGGCGAAGGAAGATGGCGGCAAAGCCAGCGGGAGTGAACCGCCGGCTGAAAAAAAATGGCCCGACGATGCTTCTAAGAAATAAGGAACCTCTGATTAATTTGTCATTTCGAGCGCTAGCGAGAAATCTTCTGATGCAGGCTGCTATCGGAATCAGCGATATCCAAGATTTCTCCCTTCGGTCGAAATGACATAAAAAAATTAATCAGAGGTCCCTTAACCCTTTAAACAGTCTCTAACGCTATAACATGAAGAAATAACATGCTTGCCGATACCTGGTACCTGTTCAATAAATACATGCGGATCACCATCCGCATGCCGATGTGGACTTTATTCACCTTGGTACAACCCTTGATCTGGTTGCTGATCTTTGGCCAGTTATTCAAGAAGATTACCCAGCTACCCGGCTTCCCGACGGAAACCTATATGGATTTCTTTGTCCCCGGGGTGTTGATTATGACCGTCTTGTTCGGATCATCATGGAGCGGCGTCAGCCTGTTGCGGGAGATTCAATCGGGGACGGTGGACAAGATGCTGGTATCGCCGGTGTCGCGTGTCGCCATTGTCTTAAGCCGCGTATTGCATTCCACCGCTCAAGTCGTGGTACAGGTGTTGATTATGCTCATGGTGGCGTGGGCCTTGGGCGCGCACCTTAATCTCAATCCCCTTGATCTCGGCCTGGGATTGTTGGTCGTCGTATTACTGGGACTGTGTTTCGCCGCCGTATCCAATGGCTTCGCCATCGTCCTGCAGCGGGAAGAGCCCTTGGTGATCATCGGCAATCTGATGACCTTGCCCCTAATGTTTTTCTCCACCGCCTTGGTGCCGGTAAACTTCATGCCCGCCTGGATTAAATATATCTCGGCGATCAACCCCATCAACTACGCCGTTGAGGCGGCGCGCGCCGTTCTGGTGGGAACACCGAATCTGTCGTCCTACGGTACCGCCGCCTTGATTCTGACCCTGTTTACCGTCGCCGCCTTGTGGTGGGCAGTCTCCAGCTTTAATGCCCTGCGCGATTGAACGCCGATCTTCCTTAGCTCCGTCGAAAAGGTCCATGGACCTTCATACCTACCGCAAATATGCCTCGGTGGCGTAGCGGCGCATCATGCGGTGGGAGTTGAAATACGAGGCGCTCTTGCAGATGGCGCCCTTCATCACCGCGATCCAGCCGGGCTGATCGGTGTAGTAATGAGGCAGCACGGTGTGCTCCAGTTTGTCGTAGAACGAAATGGCATCGTTTCCGTTGGCCGTTTCCTCGCTGTCACCGATGGCCCAGCCGGTGACGCCTTCGATGCAGCCCTCGATCCACCAGCCGTCCAGGACGCTCAAATGCGGCACGCCGTTGAAGGCCGCCTTCATGCCGCTGGTGCCGCTCGCCTCCAGGGGGCGCAGCGGGGTGTTGAGCCACACATCCACCCCGGCCACCAGGGCCAGGGCCTGCTCCATGTTGTAGTTTGGGAGAAACACGCCGCGCACCACCCCGTCCAACTCGCGCAGATGCGTATGGATCTGCTCGATGAGGCGTTTGCCGCCCTCATCGTGGGGATGGGCCTTGCCCGCCATGACCAGTTGGAAGGGCCATTGCTGGGCGATGTTCTTCAAACGCTCCAAGTCGGAAAATAATAAATCGGGGCGCTTATAGGCCGTCATGCGCCGCGCGAAGCCGAAGATCGGCACCTTGGGACTGAGCGTGACACCGGTGATGGTCTTGATCTTGTCGATCAGCGCCGCCTTGGCCTGGCGGTGCGCCTCCCACACCGCGGCGTCGGGGATGCTGCAATCGGCGCGGATCAACAGTTCCGGCTCGTGGCACCAGCCCGGCACGTGCTGATCAAACAACCGGGAAAAGCTCGGGCAGGTCCAGGTAAAGGGATGCACGCCGTTGGTGACGGACTTGACGTGATAACCGGGAAACATCTTGCGCGACACCTCGGCATGACGCTTGGCCACACCGTTCACGTACTCGCTGAGATTGAGGGCGAGGCGCGTCATGTTGAGATCCTCGTCGCCGCCCAGGCGCTTGAGGGTATTGAAATCGATGTAATCCTCGCCGAACAGGCGCCGCACCAATTCGTAGGGAAATCTATCCTGGCCAGCCTCTACCGGCGTGTGGGTGGTGAAATTGCACAGCTCACGCACCCGCGGGATGTCGTAAGCCGACTCGCCGGGCCGCAAGTCCCGCTCGGGAAAGGCATAGCGCCGCAACAACTCCACGGCCAGCAGCGCCGAATGGCCCTCGTTCATGTGATACTCGCTTACCTCGAAACCCAAGGCCTGCAGCATCAGCACCCCGCCGACGCCCAATACGATCTCCTGCTTGAGACGATAGGCCTCATCGCCACCGTAGAGATAATGGGTGAGTTGGCGATCCTCCGGAGTGTTTTCATTAAGGTCCGTATCCAACAGAATCACCGGCTCGCGGCCAATCCTTTCCCCCTTCACGATGTACAACCAGGCCCCCACCCACACCCGCCGCCCCTCGATGGTCACCACCACCTTGGCGTCCAGCGGCGTGGCGACACCGGAAGGGTCCCAAGGGTCGGGCATTTCCCGCTGCCGACCCTGCATATCCAGCTCCTGGCGGAAATAACCCATGCGGCTCACCAAGGTCACCGCCGCCAAGGGCACTTCGAGATCGGCGGCGGAACGCACCGTGTCGCCGGCCAATACTCCCAGACCCCCGGCATAGGTGGGAATGGTATTGTCCAGCGCGATCTCCATGGAAAAATAAGCGATGCGCTGTGAATGGGTGAATTCGTCCAACATCTCTGTATCCTCAAATTTTTAGCTTATTCACCTGTCTTGACGGGCAATGATGGGCGGGGCATAACACCCACCTCTTATCATAGGTCTTCGGTCATCGCAAATTCATTATAGTCTTGCGGCATGCGGTTTATCCCTCCTTCTTCGCATCTCCGGTACTTGCCTATAAAGCGATTGCCCGCCCCTGCCGGTCATTACCCGCCGTTATTGATATCTCAGCGCCTCGATGGGATTGAGGCGCGCCGCCTTGTTGGCCGGATAGAATCCGAAAAATATGCCCACCCCCGCCGCCACTGCGAAGGCCAGCAGGATGGAACTCAGGGTGATGACTACCGCCGTCTCGCTGATCTCGTTGATCAGCACCGCGCCGCCGACCCCGAGAATGACACCCGCCAGGCAGCCGGCAATGGAAATAATGATGGCCTCCAGCAGAAACTGCAGCAGGATGTCCCGTCGCCGCGCCCCAACCGCCATGCGTATCCCGATCTCCCGCGTGCGTTCAGTGACGGACACCAACATGATATTCATGATGCCGATACCGCCAACCACCAGGGAAATGGAGGCGATCGCGCCCAGCATCAGTGACATGATCCGGGTGGTCTCCGCCGCGGCGTTGGCGAGAGCGGTGAGGTTTCTCACGCTGAAATCGTCATCCGCAGGGTCTTTGATGTGATGACGCTGGCGCAACAGTTGATTCATCTCCCGCTCCACCGCCGGCATGACCTGCGCCGAGCTGGCCTGAACCATCATGAACCGCACACTGCCCTGAAATTGAGTCCCGAATAATTTGCGCTGCGCCGTGGTCACCGGAATGACAATGGTGTCATCCTGATCGCGGCCGTCGAGGCTCTGACCTTTGGCCGCCAGGACGCCGATGACCAGATAGGGGCTCCGATCGATACGTATGGTGCGACCCACGGGATTCTCATTGCCGAACAGATTCTTGACCACGGTCTGACCCAGCACAGCGACCCGATTGGCGGCGCGCACATCGGATTCGCCGAACATGTATCCGGCCGAGAGCTTCCAAGACCGCACCTCGGGATAACTGGGGGTCGTGCCGTCGACGCGGGTACTCCAGTTGTTCTGCCCGTAGATCACCTGCGCGGTACCTGGCGCGATGGGTGCCACCGCCGCGACCGACGGCAATTCCGAGATGGCTTGGGCGTCCGCCAGAGTCAGTGTCGGGGCGGCGCCGCCGCCCATGCGCACGCCTCCCGAGGTGGTCGAACCGGACAACACGATGAACAGGTTGCTGCCCATGGAGGAAATGGCTTGATCGACTTGGTATTGGGCGCCCTGACCGATGGCCAGCATCAGGATCACCGCCCCCACCCCGATCACCATTCCCAACATAGTGAGAAAGGTACGCATACGATTGGCCGCCATAGAAGACCAGGCCTCGGCCAGCATCGGGCCGATCATGCGGTCCCTGCCGCGTGATGATCGACGGCGCCATCGTGCACTATCCTGCCATCAACGAAGTGTATCAAGCGATCCGCGTATTCGGCGATGTCCGCCTCATGGGTAACGACGATCACGGTGATCCCGTCGTCCTTGTTGAGTCGCGTGAACAGCGCCATGATCTCTCGGCTGGTCGCCGTGTCCAGATTACCGGTGGGTTCGTCGGCGAGGATAATGCGCGGGCGGTTGATCAAGGCTCGCGCGATGGCTACGCGCTGTTGTTGCCCGCCGGAGATCTGGTTGGGAAAAGATCTGCGAAAACTAGCAAGGCCAACCTTGTCCAGCAATTCATCGGCACGCTTGCTGCGTTCGCCGTTGTTCACGCCGGCATAGACCAGCGGCAGCGCCACGTTGTCCTCCAGATCGGCGCGCGGCAGCAGATTGAACCCCTGAAAGACGAAGCCGATGGTTTCGTTGCGCAGGCGCGCCAGCTGATCGGAACTCAGCCTGACCACCTCATGGCCGTTGAGCATATAGGAACCGCTGCTGGGCATATCCAAACAGCCGAGCACGTTCATGAAGGTGGATTTTCCGGAACCGGACGGCCCCATGATTGCCACGAACTCGCCGACATCGATGCTCAAATTGACGTCCTTCAGCACCGGCACCGCACCGGCCGCCGTCACGTACTGCTTGTACAGGTCGCTGACGCGGATTAGATTCTCGCCCGCCATCAAAACAGCCTCATGCGAAACCGGCTGGACGAGCCGGTGTCGCCGCCGGCCTGCTGAGTATCTTCCACCACCGCTTCATCGCCTACCTTGAGCGATCCGGACAGGACTTCCGTGTATCGATTGTCGGTGATACCGGTGGCCACGCTCACCGCCTTGAGCTGCCCGTCCTGCAACACATAGACCGTGCCGCGGCTTTCCTCCCGGCGCTCCCTGCTCACACCTTCCTTGGCGACGCTCTCCGTGGGCTTGAAACGCAACGCCGCGTTCGGCACCAGCAGGACGTTGTGGCGCTCGGCGGTGGTGATATTTACGTAGGCGGTCATTCCCGGCAGCAATATTTCTTCGGGGTTATTCACGCTGACCACCACATCATAGGTAACGACGTTTTGCTGGGTGGTGGGATTCAAGCGTACTTGCTTGACCACCCCCTGGAAGGACCTGGCGGGGAAGGCGTCTACCGTGAAACGCACCGCCTGCGCTTCGCGAATATTGCCTACGTCCGCCTCGGCAAAACTGGAATCGATCTGCATATGCCTGAGGTCCTGTGCGATCTTGAATAGAGTGGGCGTCTGAAAACTGGCCGCCACCGTCTGGCCTACATCGATCTGTCGGTCCACCACCACCCCGGACACCGGCGAGCGGATCACTGTATAGCTGAGATTGGTGCGGTCCTTCTGCAGTTGCGCCTTGGACAATTCCAGTTGCGCCTGCGCCGCTTTAACCGCCTCTTCAGCCTGATCCAGGTCCTGTTTGGAGACATATTCCTGCGCAAACAGATCGCGCGTCCTCATGGCGTTGGCCGCTGCCAGGGCCAGTGAGGCTTCGGCGCTACTGACATTGGCCTCGCTCTGTTTCACCTGGGCTTGAAACAGGGAGTCATCGAGTTCCATCAGTACCTGCCCCTGCTTGACGCGATCGTTGTAGTCCGCGTATAGCTTTTTCACCGTCCCCGATACCTGGGTACCGACACTGACCAGCACCACCGGATTCAAGGTACCGTTGGCCGACACGGTCTGAGTGATATTGCCCGTGGCAAGCCGCTCGGACTTATAGCGCTCTGCGGTGGCCGGCTGCTGATTCTTATGCCAGAACGAATAGGCGCTGACGGCAAGGAGGATCACCAGCACGAATGCCGTCACCTTATTGAGCAGGAGCTTGCGAATATCCATGTATCGATATCTCATACTCTGATTGTTATTGTTCAGGGGGAGCTTGCCCCGCCGCTGGCGCGCTGATGGCGGCAAAATCCAATTGTCCCATGGCCTGGGCCAGCGCCGCCTTTGCGATATACCAGCCATAGAGGGCCTGCACGTTTTGTTGTCGGGCGCTGGCTAAGGCGCTCTGCGCCGTCAGCACATCGAGGATATTGCCCGCTCCGGCCTTGTAGCGACCCATGGCGACGCGTTCCGACTCGGCGGCGCTGTTCACCAGGTCGGCGCTGCTCTTCAAAGACTGGGTTTCGGTAAGAAGGCCTTGATAGGCCTTCCAGACATCGAGGGCGATTTGCTGTCTGATGGTATCCCGTTGCGCGGTGCGCACCGCAACCTGCTCCTGCGCCGCCCGCACGCGGTAGGTGGTGTTATAGCCGGTAAACAGCGGCACACTGAGCGTCACGCCCAGCGCGGAACTGCGAAACGGATCGGAAACCGAAGTATCGTTGTAATTGATGTCGGCCGACAAGGACAGGCTGGGTCTGCCCGTGGCCCGTGCCGACGTCACGTTGGCCTGCGCGGCCTTGATCTGCGCCTCCGCCGCCGCCAGATCGGGCCGGTTCTTGCGCGCCTCATCGATCAGACGGGAGACATCCCGCGTGAAGTGTTCATCGGGGGTCTGTACCGCCGGGGGCGCAATCCTCACTGCCATATCGGCGTCGAGGCCCATCACATCGGCAAGCACCCCCTGGGCATTCTTGGCATCGCCTTCGGCGCGAATGCGATTCAGCACCGCCTGGGAATAGGCGGTCCGCGCCTGTAGTTTATCCGCCGGCGTCCCGGTGCCGACCTCGTAGCGCACCGTCGCGGCCTTCAGGCTTTCCAGTGCCGCCTTCTCGGCCTCCAGGTCCGCCTGCACCACGGCCTGTGCGGAAAAGATCTGATAGTAGTCCTGCACCGCCGCTAAAAACACGCTCTGGATCGCGGCATCCTGGGCGGCGTTGGCGGCAATCAGCACTTGCGCAGCGTTGTCTATCGCGGCGCTACGCCCGCCGAAGTTGTAGAGCAAATAGCTCAGCGACAACCCAGCGCTTTGCTGATTGTAGGAATTGGATGCAACCGTATCCCGTCCATTGGTGGCGTTGTGGCTGGCGGCGCCGCTGGCGCTCAGGCTAGGCAGATTCGCCGCTTTACTCACCCCAAGCTGGGCCGCCTGCGCCCGCGCATTGGCCCAGGCTTCGTGGGTTTGCGGGTTATTGCACAACGAGCGTTCGACCACATCGGAGAGAGACAGTGCAGAGGTGGGAACTGCGGCAAAATCGCAAGGCTGGGTCGGTACCGGCCCGGCGAGCGTTGCGGCCGGCGACTCGGCGACCAAGGCATCCGTGGCGAAGGGATCCGATGCCGCCATTGCCAAGGGAACAGTGCAGACCAGTGTAATCAGCAACAATCCGGCAATACCATTTGTGGTACTCATTCGCACCCCTGAGGGCCCCCGTGAAAAGCGGAGATTACGTAACAGCCTCTTGGAAGTCGAACCATTGTCCCTAATTTCAGGAGTAACGGTGGAAGCTCCTCGAACGAAAATTCACCTCAGCATCATCGCCTTTGGCGGTTACCCGTTAGCGAGGAAAATGCTTAGTCGAAAGAAGGACGGGGAGCTTAGCCCGACAAGACCTTGATCACCTGCTCAGAGGCACTGCGGCTGGATTGCGGATTCTGCCCGGTAATCAGGGTACCGTCGACCACCACGTGGTCTTGCCAATTGGGCGCCACCATCACTTCTGCACCCAAATCGCGCAGTCTGTCTTCCAGCAAAAAGGGCATCAGGGCATCGAGCTCCACCGCTCGTTCTTCCTCATTGGTAAACGCCGCGACCTTGCGCCCCTTCACTACCGCGGTACCATCACGGTATTTGGCCCGCGTAAGCGCGGCGGGGCCGTGGCACACCGCCGCCACCACTTTGCCTTGTTCCAGATAATGCGCCACCAATTCGCTCACCTCGTGGCTGGGGGGGAAATCGAACATGGTGCCGTGACCGCCGGGAAAAAATACCGCATCGTATTCCGTGACATCCACCTCCATCAGGCGTTGGGTGTGCTTAAGCGCCTCCAACGGACCGCTGACGGCCAGCGCGCTTTGATCTTCGGGGATACTGCGGGGATCGATAGGCACCCTGCCGCCCTTGATGCTGGCCACGGTGACCACATAACCCTCTTCGGCGAAACGCTCGAAGGGAACGGCGAATTCCTCGAACCACAAGCCGGTGGGATGTCGATCGTCGATGTGCCCGAAACTGGTCACCACCATGAGCACGGACTTAGTGCCTTCCATAATACGTTCCTCCCGAAGCGGCGCCTTTAATCCACGAGGCTATCGCTTCATGCGACTGTGGATTTCCTGCAAAGTTTCAGCATAGATCTTGCTTTGGGCGCCGCCGGACGCCAGCGCCTCCCGGGCATAGCGCTCCGCCGCCGCCAGGTCGCCCGACTCCGCCAGGGTTTGCGCCAGATTGTTGAGCGCCGGGGCGAAGCCGGGATGGCGCTCCAGCAGGCGGCGATAGGCCGATTCCGCCGCGGCAAAATCCCGGCGGCCGTATTCACTGTTGCCCAGACCCATCCCTGCCCCGGCGCTGTCGGGCCAACGATGCCAGGCGGCGGCATAGGCCCGGGCCGCCGTTTGCCACATACCGGCCTGCTCAAAGGGCAACACCGCTTGCAGATAAGGCAACTCCCGCGCGGTGCGAGGCAACTCGCCGGGCGGCATCACCACCATGGCCCAACGCTCGCTGCGCCGCCAGGTCCTTTCGAACACCTCCAGCGACAGCAGTTCGCGGCGCTGCCTGCCGGAGCGCAGCACCAGGCGGTCGCGCGGCAGGTCAAATCCCACTACCACGGCATAATGCCAAACCGGGTACCAGGACAACCCCAGGTTCAACAATACCACCACGGGATGACCGGCCTGCACTTCACTCAACAGCGCCTGGATATCCTGGTCAAGGACATAAGGCACGCGGCCATGATGGCGGGTCGCCGCCGTCAACTCGATCTGCAGACTCCCCTTGCGCTGCGGGAGATAGACCT
>CAZOTG010000003.1:14331-25045 GCA_964582585.1 uncultured Chromatiaceae bacterium
CGCGCCGCTCCAGGTCAATACCGTCGCCAAGGCCGCCGGACCGCATTGATATCGTTCCTGCGGGAAAAACGGCACCCGCTCCAGCTCCACCGCAGCGGCCAGCTCGGCCGGTGGCGCGCCCAACAGTTTGGTGGATAGCAAAGGCGCGGCACAACCGCCCAGCAGTAGCAAGACCATAACGATTCCGCCCGGCAGATACCGGGCGGAGGATGTAACAGTGGTTATATTAAGGGCCGCGCTTGCAATCAATTCACGGTTTTCTTGACGAAGGGAAAGATGTCGGTGTAGCCCAGGATGTCGGTGAGCAGCAACACCAGGAAAATTAGTACTGCCACACCCAAGATATCACCACCCGCCGGCAGGCTTTGCACACGGCCGTTCAGGTTCTGGATCTCCTCATCGCTGAGCGCCGCGACCCGCTCCTGGGCTGCTTTCGGATCCACGCCCATGGCGACCAGTTGCTGGCGCACGTCTTCTCGGTCCAGGGCCGCCAACAATTGGCCGCGATCGACGACGGCTTGTTGCTGATCGATCACTGCACCCGTCCCCACCATACCGGCATAGGCGGGCGTCTGCAGACTCAACAAGGTCAGGGTCATCACCACTACACCACCGATACCGCGCATCACATACCTCAACTTATTCATTCTTACCTCCCTTTGTTTCGCTCGAGTTACCAAAATTGTCGCCACATCCAGGCCACCAGTCCGCCGCAAATTTTACACCGGCGCGGCCTCCCCGCGCCATTATCGTTCCTTATCTTCAAGATCGCCACCATCTCACTATGCGCCCTTCGCCACCGGCCGAGTGGGATCGCGAATCCATTCGCTCCACGATCCGGCATAGAGCCGCGACCCTGTGAGCCCGGCGAACTCCATGGCCAGAAGGTTGTGGCAGGCCGTGACCCCGGAACCGCACATATGCACCGTCTCCTCGGGCTGGAAACGGCCGAGCCGTTGCATGAACTGCCGGCGTAACCGATCCGGCGACAGAAAGCAGCCGTCCGCGGCGAGGTTGTCCTGGAAGGGATGATTGACCGCGCCCGGCACGTGGCCCGCCACCGTATCGATGGGCTCCGCCTCGCCACGAAAGCGCTCCGCGGCGCGGGCGTCCAGCAGACAAACGGCCTGCTGCGCCAGTCCGGCCTGCAGTTGCGCGGTGCTCAGCCACGCCGCCAGCGGCGGCCTCGCCCGGAACAGGGTCTTCCGCGGCGCGGGTTCCACGTCGGTCACCGGGCGACCCTCCTGTAACCAGCGACTCCAACCTCCGTCCAACACCGCAGCCCGCTGCTGCCCCACACGGCGCAGCAGCCACCACAGACGCGCGGCGAAGGCGCCGCCGGCATCGTCGTAAGCGACGACCTGACAGTCATGAGTAACGCCCCATGCAGCGAGCGTAGCGATCAATGCCTCCCGCGGCGGCAAAGGATGCCGGCCACTGGTGGCGGTCACCGGCGCGGACAAATCCCGGTCCAGGTGGGCATAGCGGGCGGTGGGGATATGACCCGCGCGGTAGGCACGCTCCCCCGATCCCGGGTCGGCCAGGGAAAAGCGGCAGTCGACCACCACCCACTCCGGATTGTCGAGGTGCGCGGCCAGTTGTTCGCTCGAAATGAGGGTGGTGAAACTCATATTCCCTTTCCCGTTTCGGGCTAGTGTAGATCAATCCGCCTCCCGGCGCCGACCCGGCCGAACGCCCCCTGTGCAAAAGGACTCGGAAAGCAAGGGCTTGTACACTACAATAGTCGCTGCAACGAGAGCGGGAGCGGTCCGGTGAAATTGAACATCGACGAATTCAGGCGCTGGGAACACAAGTGCATCACCCTGCTGGGCATGTCCGGCGTGGGTAAGACTTGCCTGGCCAACATCCTGCGCAAGCACAACTGGTTCCACTATTCCGGCGATTACCGCATCGGCACCCGCTATCTCGACGAGGCCATCCTGGACAACATCAAACAGCAGGCCATGCAGGTCCCCTTCCTGCGCGACCTGTTGCGCTCGGACTCCATCTACATCGTCAACAACATCACCGTGGACAACCTCAAGCCGGTATCGAGTTTTCTCGGCAAGCTCGGCAACCCCGAGCTGGGCGGGCTGCCCTTGCCGGAATTCAAGCACCGCCAGGAGCTGCACCGCGTGGCGGAGATCGCCGCCATGCACGACGTGCCGGCATTCATCAGCAAGGCGCAGGCCATCTACGGCTACAAACACTTCGTCAACGATGCCGGCGGCAGTGTCTGCGAGTTGGACGATGCCGAGACCCTGCGGGTGCTGGCGGAAAATACCGTGATCCTCTACATCAAGGCCTCCACCCATGACGAACAGGAATTGATCGAGCGTGCCGAGAGCGATCCCAAGCCGCTCTATTACCGTGAGGCCTTCCTCAATCAGCAGTTGGAGATCTATATGCGCGATAATGGGCTGCCCTACGTGGCGATGATCGACCCCGATGCCTTCGTGCGCTGGATGTTCCCGCGTCTGTTCTACTCGCGCATCCCCCGTTACGAGGCGATCGCAGAACAATACGGCTATACCATCACCACCGATGAACTGTATAAGGTGCAGGACGAGAGCGATTTCCTGACATTGGTGGAAACGGCGCTGGCGAGACAGTCTTGAATGAATAATCGTTTCGGGTTTCTGGTTTCGGGTTTAGAGTTAAGAGCGCGGCGGCATTCCGTATTTCCAACTCGAGACTCGAAACTCGAAACTCGAAACTTTTCCGGAGATTCGTAGCATGCCCCTGGTCGCCAATTCCAAATTGCCCGCCTTCGAGCGCCTGCGCCAGGAGGGCGAGACCGTCATCCCCGGCGACGTGGCCCTGCATCAGGAAATCCGCGAGCTGCATATCGGCCTGCTCAATATGATGCCCGATGCGGCGCTGACCGCTACCGAGCGGCAGTTCTTCCGCCTGGTGGGCGAGAGCAATCAGATCGCGCAATTCTACATGCACCCCTTCACTCTGCCGGTGATCCCGCGCGGACCCGAGGCCGCCGCTCACGTGGCACAGCACTATGAAAGCTTCGAAGCGATCAAGGCACAGGGCCTGGACGCGCTGATCATCACCGGCGCCAACGTCACCCAACCGGACCTGGCCAAGGAGCCGTTTTGGGCGCCGCTCATTGAGGTCATCGATTGGGCATACGACAACGTCACCTCCACGCTGTGCTCCTGCCTCGCCACCCATGCGGTCCTGCAATTCCGCTACGGCCAGACCCGCCGCCACATGGGTTTCAAGCGCTGGGGAGTGTATTCCCATGGTGTGCTGGATCGTCATCACCCCTTGATGCTGGGCGTCAATACCCGCTTCGACGTCCCTCACTCGCGCTATAACGACGTCAGCCACGCACAGTTCGAGGCAGCCGGCCTGCATGTGCTGGCGGAAAGCGCCGAGGCGGGCGTGCATCTTGCGGTCAGCGAAGACCTGTTTCGGCTGGTGTTCTTTCAGGGCCACCCCGAATACGACATCATCAGCATCTTGAAGGAGTACAAGCGCGAGATACGGCGCTTCGTGCGCGGCGAGCGCGGCGATTATCCGCCCTATCCGGAGAATTATTTCTCCCTGCAAACCAAGGCCGTTCTCGATGAATACCGCGGGCAGGTCGTCGCCGCCTGCAAAGAGGGCCACACGCCCCCGGACCTGCCGGAATCGCTGATCGTGAATAAGATCGACAATACCTGGCACGACTCGGCGGAAGCGGTCATCAATAATTGGATCGGAAAGGTCTATCAGATTACCAACCGGGACCGTCGCCTGCCGTTGATGCCGGGCGTGAACCCCGACGATCCCTTGGGGCTGCGCCGACAAACTCCGTAACGCTACCGATCAGTCGTTAGGACTTCCGGTACAGTTGCGCGCCCTGCTCCACGAACTCCGCGGCCTTTGCCGACATCCCCTTCGCCAGGGCCTCCTCCTCGGGAAGTCCTTGGCTGGCGGCATAGTCGCGCACGTCCTGGGTAATCTTCATGGAGCAGAAATGAGGGCCGCACATGGAGCAGAAGTGCGCCACCTTGGCGGCGTCCTTGGGCAGGGTGGCGTCGTGATATTCCCGGGCGCGGTCCGGATCGAGGCCGAGATTGAATTGATCCTCCCAGCGGAATTCGAAGCGCGCCTTGGACAAAGCGTTGTCGCGAATCTGCGCGCCGGGATGGCCCTTGGCGAGATCGGCGGCGTGCGCGGCGATCTTGTAGGTGATGATGCCCTCCTTGACGTCGTCCTTGTCGGGCAGACCGAGATGTTCCTTGGGGGTGACGTAACACAGCATGGCGGTACCGAACCAGCCGATCATGGCGGCGCCGATGCCGGAGGTGATATGGTCGTAACCGGGGGCGATGTCGGTGGTGAGCGGGCCCAAGGTGTAGAACGGCGCCTCATCGCACACCGCCAGCTGCTTGTCCATGTTCTCCTTGATCATATGCATGGGCACATGGCCGGGGCCTTCGATCATGGCCTGCACATCGTGCCGCCAGGCAATCTTGGTCAGCTCGCCCAGGGTTTCCAGTTCACCGAACTGTGCCTCGTCGTTGGCATCGTAAATGGAGCCGGGACGCAGGCCGTCGCCCAGGGAGAAGCTCACGTCATAGGCCTTCATGATCTCGCAGATCTCCGCGAAATTCGTGTAGAGGAAATTCTCCCGGTGGTGGGCCAGGCACCACTTGGCCATGATGGAGCCACCACGGGACACGATACCGGTGAGGCGCCTGGCGGTGAGCGGCACGTAACGTAGCAGCACACCGGCGTGGATGGTGAAGTAATCCACCCCCTGCTCGGCCTGCTCGATCAAGGTGTCGCGGAACATCTCCCAGGTGAGTTCCTCGGCCTTGCCGTCCACCTTTTCCAGGGCCTGGTAGATGGGCACGGTGCCGATGGGCACCGGCGCATTGCGGATGATCCACTCACGGGTCTCATGGATATTCTTGCCGGTGGAGAGGTCCATGATGGTGTCGGCCCCCCAGCGGATACCCCAGGTCATCTTCTCTACTTCTTCTTCTATGGATGAACTGAGCGAGGAGTTGCCCAGGTTGCCGTTGATCTTCACCAGGAAGTTGCGGCCGATGATCATGGGTTCCAACTCGGGGTGATTGATGTTGGCGGGGATGATGGCCCGACCCCGCGCCACTTCGGCGCGCACGAACTCCGGGGTGATCTCCTTGGGCAGGCTTGCGCCGAAGTCGTGGCCGGGGTGCTGCTGCGCCAGCAGGTCGCGGTACAGCTCCAGGCGCTGGTTCTCGCGGATGGCGACGTATTCCATCTCGGGGGTGATGTTCCCGCGGCGGGCATAGTGCATCTGGGTAACGTTGCAACCCGGCTTGGCCCGCAGCGGCTGGCGGCGGTGGCCGCTGAATCGCAGGCGGTCCAAGGCAGTATCGGCGGCGCGGCGGCGACCGTATTCGGAGCTCAGCTCAGGCAGGATTTCAGTGTCACCTCGTTCCGTGATCCAGCGGCCGCGCACCTCGGGGAGGCCGCGGCGGATGTCGATGGCAACTTCGGGATCGGTGTAAGGCCCGGAGGTGTCATAGACGGTGACCGGCGGATTGTGTTCCGCACCCATGGCGGCGGGGGTGGCGGCCAGGGCGATCTCGCGCATGGGCACGCGGATATCCGGATGGCTGCCTTGCACATAGATCTTACGGGAGTTGGGGAAGGGCCTGATGGCGGCCTGGTCGACCTGGGCGGTCTTGCTCAAAAACAAGTCGGCGCGTGCGCTCATATCGCAATCCTTCGGGTTGATGGAGGTGATAGGGACGCAGGGGGGGCGGTGATTGCGGCACGGCTTCCCTACGCCGGTATCAACCGGATCAGGTTCAGAGGGTGTTTCTCAGCCTCGCCTTGCGGGCACCCCTAGCCTGGCCAACGGCAAAAGCGGCCGCTGGAAAGCTTGGAAACTAAAGCATGAGCCCGCGATTTGCAAGCGGCCGGAAAAGAAACGGCATAAAAAAGGGGTTATACGTGGCCGTATAACCCCAACTGGGCGCATCACTGAGGGTGCTGAAATCGAGATTTAAGTCGGGCAGCAAAGTTAGCCTGCCAGGTATGGTTTATTCGTGCTTATGATCGTGGGGCTCCTTTTCATGTCCTTCATGAGGATGAGTGTGAGTGCCATGTTCCTGATTTGCGGGATGGGAGTGATCATGGCTGTCATCTTTGCCCGCATGGCTATGCTCATGGCTGTGCTTGTGCGTGTGCTCGTGCGAATGGCTATGAGAATGCTCATGTTCATGCTCTTCTTTTCCGTGCTGATGCATATGGGAATGGGTATGGGAGTGTTGATGGTCATGATCATGCTCGTGGTCATGCTTGCCGGTAGTCATGTAACGCACCTCCGCAAATTTGGGTAAAAAATCTTTTTTTAAGACCAAGCAATTTCATCGCTGACCCGACCTGCCTAAGGTTTTGGCTTGATTTTGATGATGTTGCTTGCCTGTTTGGATGAGCCACCCTCGGTATGTCGGTGACGGCTTTTCAGGGACTCCACTACAGCGCAATCACACAAGCACTCCTCAGACTGCCTTTCCAGCTTCTCCCGGCCTGCCTGAGCATAATGGTGGGCCCAGCGTTGATCAGTACTATCGCAGGACATAGCGCCTCCGGTATTACAAATTATATATTCGTGCTACTCAGTGTAGGCGATTATCCTTATCAGGTCAATCCCCGCCCTCGCTTTGTCGCTTGCTCTTGTCACAAAACGCCAAACCGCTTAGTCTTAAGGGGTTTTTACGATTGAGGAAAAGGGATGACCACTGCGATTAACATGGCCCAAGCCCGCCACAACATGATCGAGCAACAGATTCGCCCGTGGGACGTCCTGGACCAGCGGGTGCTGGAGTTGATCGCCGACCTGCCCCGGGACGCGTTCGTCCCACCGTCCTACCTCAGCCTCGCCTACGCGGATATCAACATCCCCCTGGACCACGGTCAGGTGATGATGGCCCCCAAGGTGGAGGCGCGGATGGTGCAGGCCCTGAATATCCAAACCACTGACACCATTTTGGAAATAGGCACCGGCAGCGGCTATGTCACCGCCCTGCTGGCCCGCAGCGGCAAACAGGTGTACTCCGTGGACATCTACCCGGATTTCGTGGAAGACGCCCGCCGCAAGCTGGCGGACCACGGCATCGGCAACGTGACCCTCGAAACGGGCGACGCGGCCAACGGCTGGGACCACCATGGCCCCTACAACGTCATCGCCGTCACCGGCTCGATGCCCGTGCTGCCCGAAGCCCTGCGCCAGGGCCTGAAGATCGGCGGACGTCTGTTCGTCATCACCGGCGAGGCGCCGGTGATGGAGGCGCGACTCATCACCCGCATCACCGAACAGGAATGGATCGACAAGGCCCTGTTCGAAACCGTCCTGCCGCCGCTTGTCAACGCGCCCCGCGTTCAGCGCTTTATCTTTTAACTCAGGTAGTATAATTCCACCAGTCTCCATGAAACGGACACTGGAAACAGCACGATGTTAGAAATTACGCCTACCGAATTGCAGGAATACCTGGCCGTCGCCGACCCGCCGCCGCTGTTGCTGGACGTGCGCGAATCGGAAGAATATGCCATCTGCCGCATCGCTGGCTCACGCCACATCCCTATGAATCAGATACCGGAGGCCCACGGAACGCTGGACCCGGAGCAAGAGATCATCGTAATCTGCCACCACGGTATGCGCAGCGCGCGCATAGCCAACTATTTACAGCAAATCGGCTTCAGCAAGGTATTCAACCTCGCCGGCGGCATTCACGCCTGGGCCTGCGAGGTGGATACTGACATGCCGACCTATTAGGGCCTAACCAACCAAAAGGGAAAAGGGAAATGCCCATACCCGGTACTATGCGCCTGGCGATTGTGATTGTCCTGATTGCCGCGTCCACCATGGCGAAGGCCGATAACCTCCTGGATATCTATCAACTCGCCACGGCCAGCGACCCACAACTGCGCCAGGCGGAGGCCGCCTACCACGCCGTGGAGGAAACCAAGAACCAGGCCCAGGCCGGACTCTTCCCGCAAATCGCACTCGGCGCCAACCTGACCCGCGACCGTCAGGAAATCACCAGCATAAGCAGTCCTATACCCGGTTTTCAGCCGACCACCTTCTATTCCAACACCAAGGGATATAACCTGAGTCTCAGCCAGGCTCTTTACCATCGCGATCTGTTCGTGCAACTCCGCGAAGCGGATGCCGCCACCGCCCAGGCCGAAGCCAACTACAAGGCCGCCGGGCAGGATCTGGCGGTGCGCGCCACCGACCGCTATTTCAACGTGCTGGGCGCCGTTGATAATCTCAGCTTCGCCCAGGCGGAGAAAAAGGCCAATCAACGCCTGCTGGAACAGGCCAAGCAGCGCTTCGAGGTCGGGCTGATCGCCATCACCGACGTCAACGAGGCGCAGGCGGCCTACGACCTGTCCGTGGCGAGAGAGATCACCGCGGACAACCAACTTGCCGTCGCCAAGGAGGAGTTGCGCGAGGTAACCGGAAAATTCTCCGCCTCCCTGCAACCCCTCAAAGAGGCCGTGCCCCTGCCCTCGCCGGACCCGGCTGACGTGGAGAAATGGGTCGATACGGCCTTGAAACAGAATTATCAGTTGCTCGCGGCCCAAGCCGGCGTGGACAAAGCGCAGGAAGACGTGGAACTGAGCCGCTCCGGTCACTACCCCCAGTTGGACGTGGTGGCCAGTTACGGCTACTCCGATGTCGGCGACAGCCTGTTCGGCGGCAGCACTACCAATGATGCCCAGATCGGTTTGCAATTCAATCTGCCGCTCTATCAAGGCGGCGGTACCATCTCTCGGGTGCGGGCCGCGCAATATCGCCTGACCCAGGCCAAGGAGGCGCTGGAACAGCAGCGGCGCTCCACCGACCGCCAGACCCGCAGCGCCTATCTCACGGTGATCGACGCCATCAACAGCGTCAACGCCCTCAAACAGGCGCTGGTCTCCACCCAGAGTGCCCTGGACGCGACGCAAGCGGGTTATGAAGTCGGTACACGCACCATCGTCGACGTGCTGCAAAGCCAGAGTAATGTGTTCGACGCACAACGCAACTATGCCCAGGCGCGCTACAATTACGTGGTGAGTTCCCTGCGCCTGAAGGAAGCCGCCGGCCTGCTCGACCCCGCAGATGTGGAAGAAATCAATCGCTGGCTTGAATAAAGAAAGTTTCGGGTTGCGAGTTTAGAGTTTTTTGCGAAGCTACACATAGCCCGCAAGTAGTGCCTGCAATTTCGCCAGTGCACCGCGATTGCGTTCCACCAATTCCCGTCCGCAGGAACCCGCCGCATCGCGGAGTTTGGGGTCTTCCAGATAACGCACCACTGCGGTGGCCAACTCGGCCTCATTCCACACCCGCTCGCCACCGCCCTGTCCAAGCAGGGCGCGGACGATCTCCAGGAAATTGAAGGTATGGGGACCTACTACCACCGGCACGCCCAATGCCGCCGGTTCCAGGATGTTGTGGCCGCCGGTGGGCACCATGCTGCCGCCGACGAAGGCCACATCGGCAGCGGCGTAGAACAGCGGTAACTCTCCCATGGTGTCGCCGAGGAATACTGCGGTCTCTTCACCGACCACTCCCCCTTCGCTGCGCCGTACCAGGCCATAGCCGCGCCGCCGGCACAGCTCGGCCACCTTGTCGAAGCGTTCCGGATGACGCGGCACCAATATCAACAAGACCTCCGGCAGCCGGTTGCGCACCATGGCGAAAGCACTCAACACTGCTTCTTCCTCGCCGAGGTGCGTGCTGGCGGCCACCCACACCGGACGGCGCTCTCCCCAGTTACGGCGCAGTTGCATCGCCCGCTCCCGCAGCTCCGCGGGCAGACTGACATCGAATTTGATATTCCCCGTGACCTGAACGCGGGCCGCCTCCATACCCAAACTAACGAAGCGCCCCGCATCGGCCTGGGTCTGTGCCGCCACCACACTGGCCCTGCGCAAGGTCGCCTTGATCAGGGTTTGAAATTGCCGATAGCGAGCGGCGGAGCGTATCGATAGCCGGGCATTGGCGACCACCAGCGGAATCCCCGCCCGCTGGCAGCGACGAAACAGATTGGGCCAGATCTCGGTCTCCATGACGATGGCCAGGCGCGGCCGCACCCGCTTGAGAAAACGCCTCACCGCATCGGGCAGGTCGTAGGGCGCATAGACATGAAATACCTGATCACCGAACCGCTGCCGCACCCGCTCCGAGCCGGTGGGAGTGGTGGTGGTCACCAGAACCGGCAGATTCTTTTCCTCCCGCAGCCAGGCGATCAACGGCACCGCCGCCTGCACCTCTCCCACCGAAACCGCGTGTACCCATACCACGCCTTCCACGGGCAAGCGCTCGAAAAAACCGAAACGCTCCCCCCAACGGCGGCGATAGGCGGGCGCCCGCAGGCTGCGCCATAACAATCTCAGGATGACGAAGGGGATGAGCAGATAAAGCAATAAGCTGTAGAGATAGCGCAAGATGAGGCTCGTTATCGATTCACTCAGGCATCCAAGCCTTCGCACAACAGATGCAGGATCAACACATGGGCCTCCTGAATGCGTGCGGTGCGCGATGCCTTGACCGTCAGGGGAACATCCACCAAGCCCGCGCACACGCCGCCGTCACGGCCCAACAGGCCGATGCTGCGCACACCCATGCCACGCGCCAGTTCCAGCGCGCTGACGATATTGGGCGAATTACCGGAGGTGGTGATGGCCACCAACACATCGTCCTCGGCGGCCAGGGCTTGCAGCT
>CAZOTG010000004.1:0-1513 GCA_964582585.1 uncultured Chromatiaceae bacterium
TTAGCGGGTGCAGCATATAGCTTTTTCCAAACAGGAAATATTGAAAATGCATTACCATTTTCTGTAATTCTGATAGTCGCAGTTGTTCTTCTAAATAGGCAGAAAAAGCCAAAAGAAAAAAGATTCTCCTGTGCTGGTTGTAGAAAGGTATCGGAACACGATAAACGTACAATAGAGGCTTGGAATAATGGATTTCTTAAACTGTATTGCAAGGCTTGTCATCAGAAGTGGTTAGCAGAGCAATCGAATCAAAAGCAGTATGTTTCTGTATCTAGCCAGGGCAGAGGTTGTCTGGGTCTAGTAGCTTTACTATTCATATTACCAACAGCAGTTTGTGTAGGAGTGTATCAGTGGTTCGCATAAAACGTCACTTAACAAGTAGCTCCAGCGGACAGGCTAAGTGTCGCTTGTTTTGCATTCGCAAAAACGTGCCACTTTAGCCCGCCGCTGAGCTAGGCGTTATGTGCATCACATACAGATAATCTCTGCCCCTTGACCGTAATTACAATATAACTACAATATAATGCCATGGATGGGCTGAAATTCGAATGGGATCGCCGGAAGGAATCGGCGAATCGGAAGAAACACGGCGTTTCCTTCGCAGAGGAAAAGACGGCATTTTTCGATGAAAATGCACGAGTTATCGCTGACCCTGATCACTCCGATGAAGAGGATCGCTTTATACTCCTGGGCCTGAGCTCGCAATTGCGACTTCTTGTTGTTTGTCATTGCTATCGAGAAGATCAGGATACCGTTCGAATCATCTCAGCCCGTAAGGCAAATCGCTCTGAGCGGCATGAATACGAGGGCTTTAGAAATGCGTAACACCTACGATTTTTCCAAGTCTAAAAAGAATCCCTATTCTTCTAAACTAAAAAAGCAAATTACTATAAGGCTTGATGAGGACACTATTGCTTACTTTAAAGCATTAGCTGAACAGAAAGGCATTCCTTATCAGAGTCTGATTAATTTGTACCTTCGGGATTGTGCGGAGCAGAGTCGGGATTTGAAAATTAAGTGGGCATGAGGCACATAACAAACGCCTCCAGTGCGACGCGGCTACGCCGCGCGCTTGAGGCGAGACGTTACATTCCAAAAGAGTAAGACATGCCAATCAACCTATTGCTAAAGTGTCACGATGTTGAAACGACGAAGTCTTTCTACAAAGACATTCTGGAGTTTGATGTGTGGGATAGCGAAAATAATACATGTACCGTTGAGATGGAAGGAGGACGTATTGTATTTACTTCTGAAGATTTATGGAGTGGGTATCCGAAATGTACCGGAACAATCTACTTCTTTATCGAAGATGTAGAAGGTTACTACGAACGAATTAAGGACAAAGCAATTGTAAAGTGGCCGCTACAGGATATGCCATATGGAACAAAGGAATTCGGAGTGAATGACTACAATGAATATTGTTTGGCTTTTGCAAAATGAATCATACAAATTGACCCAGTCCGACGCGCTATCACGGACGACCGAGCTTTTCGTTAGGCAGAGGAAAGCATGA
>CAZOTG010000004.1:1523-21398 GCA_964582585.1 uncultured Chromatiaceae bacterium
GAGGTAGGGAAACTCTATTATCACTGCTCTTGGTCTTTGGGGCCGTTTCCTGTTCCCGAACTAGAAGCCTTAATCCTTCAATCAATATCCGATGAGGGGATGTGCTTTGAGGGACCAGAGGGTTTAAACGCCCAGAATGCGCTTTCAAAAATAAACTGAAGATGAAAGATCTTCAGTTAAAAATGTAATGAGTGTGCGTAGCCTATTTGTCCCTCATGAAGGGTTGGAGACAAATATATATATAGCCCTAAGGAAGCAGTCGAGTTTTTTAATCAGGGGTTGCTGGATGGGAAAATTAAACCACTGTTGTAGGTTATGCCTAGCAAATAGCGCAAACGGGACGCACTTTTTCAGCGCGCTGATCTAGGACGTTAGACCTCAACAATAAAAAAGGAGAGTCAATCAATGGCAGTTCAGTTCCTACCCATAATTAAAGCTGTGGCGCCTTACATTGCCCAAGTGGCAACGGCCGCAATACCAGCATTTACCTCTAAGCCAGGGGCGGCAAAAACAGATCAGGTCGTAGCCAAGCAGATTCAAGAACTCCAAGAGGCCGCCACACAAAATGCACAGTCAATTCATACTCTCGCCGAGAAACTCCAGCAGGCGATTCAAAGTATTGAGAGCGCAGGTCAAGATGCTCAGAGGCAAATATCTACCTATAAAGTAATTATCGCTGGCTCATTAGGATTGTCTGCCGTTTCACTTGCTATATGCATTTATATACTCATCTAGCAAGGTCTGACAAGGCGCTGCACTTGACGGCAATAACGTCACGCTTCATTGCCGCCGGTGAGCTTGGTCGTTGTGTGCGAAAACCGGGACAGATTTATTTAAATCTCCACTTGCGGTACGCTGATGCTTGGGCCGTTAAATAAATCTGTCCCGATTATTCCTCTCTACGGAGACGTTCGCACCGTAGTTCGCCATGGGCCTCCTCTCCAAAGATCGCCTGGGAAAAATATTCCTGATTATCTGGATTCCGGTCATCAGCACCGTGATCGGATTCTTGATGGTGAATCACATCATCGCCATGCCGCTGCCGGACGATTACAAAAGGATCCAGGAAAACATGCCGCAGTTGCGCCACAGCCCCGGCTGGCTCATAGTGCATGTCATCTACCAGAATTGCAGCTGCACCAACTCGCTCACCTCCAGCCTGTTAGAACGCGGCTCTCAACCGGGCGTCGATGAGTCGATTATCTTCGTCGGCGACGATGAAGAATTCGAAAGAAGGTTCAAAGCCAGGGGTTTTTACTTCAAGTTCGAAACCAGGGCCTCCATTGCGGATCAATTTGGAATCGAAGCGGCGCCCATGCTGTTGATCTTCTCGCCCGACGATCGGCTCAAATACGGAGGGGGATATTTCGAGAGACCGTCGGTTTACCGTTCCATGGACCAGAAATACCTGACCAAATTAAAAAAGGGAGAGGACGTGGAGGCGCTGCCGTTGTACGGCTGCCCGGTGAGTACCCGCCTGCAGAAAATCATGGACCCGTTCGGGATTGAATATTAAATTTCCGGTCTAAGCTGATTTCAGAAGAAAAGTCTGCAACGGCCATCTCGTCGGCATGGCGTTTGCCATGGAGCGGGATAGATCATTTGACCCACTGGACGTCGCTCTGCTCGGTACGGATACTAAAAATGAATCGGGGTCAGATCACAGTTCTTGCTATGATAACGGCTCATCGTCATTGAGCCCGCCCTTTAGGGTATTTATGGCCAGAGGTTGGAAATTTATATCGCTGTTTATGTAGAAGTCTGTAGCAGAAGATTTCCAGCCGCAGGGCATAAATCGCTAGCGCTCGAAATGATGATTTAATCAGAGGTTTCCTAAATTATACTCCGGTAGTATCAGGCAATGTACTTCGCCGTCCTTCCGTGGGCGCGGTTTATTGATGATGTTGGAGGCGGGCGTAAGGAGGCAGAGGGCGATGGAAGCGGCCGAAATAGAACAATTCAGGATGCGGCTCCTCCGGCTGAGGGTGGAGCTTCACGACCTGGATGAAACCTCTAAGGAGGCCACCAGACCCGTAGAGCTGGATCAGACCAGCGTCGGGAGGCTTTCCCGGATGGATGCCATGCAGTCGCAACAAATGGCGCAGGAACTCGCCAGGCGGCGGCGGCAGCAACTCGCCAGGATCGAAGGCGCTTTGCGTCGTATTGAATCGGGCGACTATGGTTGCTGTTCCGTGTGCGGTGAAGAGATAGATGTGCGGCGGCTCGCCCTGGATCCCACCAACGCGCGTTGCGTGAAGTGCGCCGATAAGTAGCGCTTCATCGCAGGCGCGCCGCATCTACTCCATATCGGGTTTCAATCAAGCCTGACCTTTGTGGTCATTTTGCGACTGCTGCAAATCCAGCTCGGGTTCCACCCCGGCACCGGGATGCATTTCCAGGGCGGCCTGGGAGGTGCGCACCATGGGGACGAATTCGCTCTGTTCCTCGGCGGGCACCGGCGGGCGCACGCTCATGAAGTAGCGGGAGGCGACGGCGAGCACCACCAGCAGGGCGAAGAAGTAGAGTAGCAGCGTCCGCGGCCCGAAGACGGACATCAGGGTGCCGGCGGCGGCCGGCCCGAGGGCGGCGCCGATGCCATAGGTCAGCAACAACCCGCTGGTGGCGTCCAGGACCTCACCGGGGTTGAGGTGGTCGTTCATGTGGGCCACGCTCAAGGCGTAGATGGGGAACATGAAGCCACCAAATAAAAAAATGCAGATCACCAGGGAGACGGGGGGCTGCGTCGCCAGGGCGAACGCCGCCATGGCGGCGGCCGCGCCGCCGATGCTGACGGCCAGCAGCACGCTGCGCCGGTCGCGGGTGTCGGACAGGTGGCCGATGGGCAGCTGCAGCAGTGCGCCGCCCAGGATGGTGGCACTCATGAACGCGGCGATCCAGGTGTCGGGTAGCCCGCTGCTCTTGGCGAATACCGCCCCCATACCCCAGAACGCCCCCAGCAGCAGCCCGGCGAGCAGGGTACCGATCACTCCCAGCGGCGCCTTCTCGAACAGATGGCCCAGATGCAACGCCGGCGGGGTGGCGATGGGCAGCGGTTCGCTTACCCGGGTGAGGGCCACGGGCACCAGTCCCAAGGAAAACAGGATGGCGATGAGGGCGAAGGGGACGAAGCTATCGACGCTGTTGACCAGTAACAGGTATTGCCCCACCGCCATGGCCAGCAGGTTCATGGTCATATACAGGGCGAAGACTCGGCCGCGCTGCTGATTGGAGGCCTGGGTGTTCAGCCAGCTCTCGATTACCATGTACAGGCCGACGTTGCTGACGCCGGTGATCAGGCGCAACGCCGCCCACGTCCAGGGATCGATGATCATGGCGTGGGTGAGGATGGCGGCGGAAGCCACCGCCGCCATGGCGGCGAAGGCGCGTATGTGCCCGACGCGGTTGATGAGGCGCGGGCATAGATAGGCCCCGACGATGAAGCCCAGGAAATAGGCGGACATGATCAGGCCGGTTACCACCTCGGGGAAGTTTTCCAGGGTGGCGCGCAGGCCCAGCAATGTGCTGAGGAAGCCGGCGCCGACGAGGATGAGGCCGAGGCCCAGCAACAGGGAGAAAATGGATGAGACCCGGGTGATCATTGACCACAGCACTCCGCGACATAACGCCGGTGCGAACCTGTAGTCGCTGCTTTTGGTCGAGGCTTGATAAGCACAATCACATCCCAATACGATGGCCAACGAGGTGGGTACTCTAACTGACCCGGGCGGGCTTATGAAGGGTGTATTTAATAGAGGGCCATATCGTCGCCGGGCACCTTTGTTTATCGCGCCGTTTATGCGCGCCTTGGGCGACGCGGCTGGATTGTTTCAGCACTATCCTGGACACGATGAGACATGAGGCTTTGGTCGATTCATCCCGATTATCTGGATACAAGGGGTTTGGTCGCGCTCTGGAGAGAAGGGCTGCTGGCCCAGAATGTATTGCTTGGGAAGACTAGAGGATACAAGAACCATCCCCAGCTAAACCGTTTTATGAACGCCAGGGATCCGGTTGCCGCCATTGCAAGTTATTTAACGTCTGTGGCCGATGAGGCGGATAGAAGAGGGTATCACTTTAATAGAAGGAAAATCCTAAACAAAAGAATGAAGGGAAAAATGCTTGTTACCAGTGGGCAGGTGAAATATGAGTTCGATCATTTATTGCGAAAACTAAGGAAAAGAAGACCGGATTTATATAGGCAACTGAAAACGGTCAATAGGATAAAGGTTCACCCGCTGTTTGGAAAAGTAACAGGGAATGTCGAAGACTGGGAAAAAATCTAGCCTCACGCTTGCCCCTTAAATTCCCACGAAGGCCGCGATCGATCCCGTAGGGCTCGCCTGACTCGGTTGTGGAGGACGGCTTATGCGCAGGATCAGCCTGGAATGAGATCCCCGGTTCCTGAGCAGGCTTTTCCCATGGCACAGGGAGGCTCCTTTTATTTCCGATTTTGAGCGTAAGGATTGTTCGGGGACCCTGAAAAATCGTCCAACCGGATCTTACATAACTGAAATCCGGGATTTAGAGTTTATAATTCAGTAAATTACCGGATTTCTCCCGGCGAACACCCACAAGGGCATAAAGGCTGGGATTACGCCGGAATGACCTCATGAGGCATTTTCAGGCCTCCTCCGATCGGTGCTCCGTCCGAACCGCGATAGTGTCATCTTTGCCGCAATGGCCGCGTTGATGGGTCCTCTTTCAGGGATTTGTGGCCCTTGCCCCGGAAAAGTATAATTCCCGTAGCCGCAGGGGAGGCTTTTCTAAGCATCGATCGAGTTCTTAGTAGGGGTGGAACCAAGCATCATGAGTCCGAGGGGTCATACCATATCCGGTGATCAGGCCGCTGCCCCGCTGCATCAGGCCCTTTTCTTCCATCAGCAGGGAAGACTCCAGGAGGCCCTGGGAAATTATCAGCAGGTGCTGGACGCCGACCAAGCCAACTTCGATGCCTTGCACGGGGTGGGAATTTTATACGGACAACTGGGGCGTTTTGACGAGGCGCTGAAATTCATCACCGATGCCGGCGAAGTTCAGCCGAATAATTTCGCCGTTCATTTCAATCGTGCCAAGGCGCTTCAGGAACTCAAGAACTATGACGAGGCCCTTGCCAGTTACGACAAGGTGCTCTCGCTCAAACCCGATTATGTGGAGGCGTACAACAACCGGGGCAATGTCCTGAAAGACCTCGAGCGCTACGAGGAGGCCCTGGCCAGTTTTGCTAAGGCGATCGCGCTCAGGCCGGGTTTTGTAAATGCCCGCCATAATCAGGTAACCGTGCTGTTATTGCTCAAGCGCTATGATGAGGCCCTGGCCAATTGTGACCAGGTCCTCTCGCTCAAACCCGACTTCGCCGAGGCCTACAACAACCGGGGCAATGTCCTGAAAGAACTCCATCGCTACGACGAGGCCTTGGCCAGTTACAGCAGAGCGTTGTCGCTTAAACCAAATTACGCAGAGGTCTACAACAATCGGGGCAATGTCCTGAAAGAACTTCAGCGCTATGAGGAGGCCTTGGCCAGCTACAATAAAGCGGTTGCGCTGAAACCCGACTACGCCGACGCTAACTTCCACAAGGGTGTCATCAAGTTGCTGCTGGGGGATTTCGAGTCGGGCTGGCCGCTCTACGAGTGGCGCTGGAAGGCGGGCCAACATAAAGATTTCGTACGCAATATCAAGCAGCCCTTGTGGCTGGGTGATCAGTGGCTGGCGGGGCGAACCATCTTGTTGCATACGGAGCAGGGGCTGGGTGATGTCATCCAATTCGCTCGTTATGTGCCGATGGTGGAAGCGCTGGGCGCCAATGTGATTTTGGGCGTTCCCTCCAGCCTCGTTTCGTTGATCTCCACATTGAAGGGTTCCTTCACCTTGATCGGGCAAGACGATCTTGTCCCCGACTTCGATCTGCATTGCCCGCTCATGAGCCTGCCGTTGGCCTTCAAGACCACGGTGGACACCATCCCGGCGCAAGTCCCCTACCTGGCCGCCGATCCGCACAAGCAAGCCGTGTGGCGCCAAAGGCTTGGACCCAAGCTCAGGCCGCGGGTCGGACTGGTGTGGTCGGGCAATGTCAAACATAAGAACGACCGCAATCGCAGCATGGCCCTGCGTACCCTGGCCCCTCTGCTGGACTTGGACTGCGACTTCCACTCGCTGCAAAAAGAGATCAAGGCCGAAGACTTGGTTGCCCTGGCGGAAGGCAGCCGGATCCAGACCCATGAAGCCGAGCTGAACGATTTTGCCGATACCGCGGCGCTGATCGCCGAGTTGGACCTGGTGATTACGGTGGACACCTCGGTGGCGCACCTGGCGGGCGCCTTGGGCAAGCCGGTATGGATCCTGTTGCCCTATACCCCGGATTTCCGCTGGATGACGGAAAGAGGCGACAGCCCCTGGTACCCGACCGCGCACTTGTTCCGGCAGCGCGACAGGGGTGACTGGGACAGTGTGATCAAGGAAGTGGGCGCGGCGCTGCAGGCCCACGAGTCAACTCTAAACTCTAAACTCTAAACTCTAAACTCTAAACTCTAAACTCTAAACTCTAAACTCGAACCCGGAATCTACGACGACGGCAGGAAATCGATGGGCCAGGTAAACACCGTGGCCTCCACCTTCTTGGCGCCGAAATTGATCAGGCGAATACGCGCCGATAGTTTGCGGATCAAGTCCGCATCGTCGAGTTCGGCGGAGACCACCTTGCAGTCGGTGACTTCACCGGAGGGCGCGATGGTGATCTCCAATACCACCTTGCCTTGCAGTGCGGGATTGACGCGCAGGGCGCGGTGATAGAGGGCATAGAGGGCCCCTTTATTGCGATCCAGGATCAGCTGAATCGCCTCGGTGCTGCGTCCGGTGTGGCGGGCCTTCTCGGCCGCCGCCTGTTGCTCCGCAGTCAGATCTTCGCTTTCCACCGTGGTGGTGCTGCGTGAGGCCAGGCGGGTCTGGCCCGGGTCGCGGCTGAGCTGCGAGGTGCTGATGCCGCCGCTGCCCTTGGTAGCCTGGGAGGTGATGATGGAGCGATGCGCCTCGGCCTTATTGTCGGCCTTGGCCAGGGGTTTGTTCTTCACCAGGTCGCCCAGGTCGTTCTGCTGCAGGGACGCCAGTTCGTTGCTGAGGGCCAGCAGGCCGCTGTGCGCCGCCTTCTTGCGCGCCGCTGCCACATCGGGTTTGAGTTTTTCCTTTTTCGGCTCCGGCTTGGGTTTTTCCGGCTTCTTCACCTCGGGCTCCGGCTTTTTTTCCTCCGGCGGCGGTGGCGGCTTGGGCTTCTCCTTGATCACCAGCTTCGCCAGGCGCGGCGGCAGGCTTTCCGCCTCGAAGCGATCGATGGGCGGCACTTGCAGGGAAGCGAGCAGCAGGGTCAGCAGTGTGAATCCCACCAGCATCGCCACGGTGATGACGCGGAAGCGTCGCTCCTCCGTCAGCTTCGGGCTCCAGGGCAATTCGGGGGAATGATAATACGTGGCGCTCATGGCTTATGACGGCTTGACGCTTTTGCGCATCACGGCCAGGGAGATATTGGTGTAGTTGGCCTTGGTGCAGGTGACCATGATCTTTTTCAGCAATAGATAGGGAATTTGCCGGTCACCCATGATGGTGATGTCGCCGCCGACCTGGCCGCCGTCGGCCTGGCGGGAATGCTGGTGATTGAGCTCGGTGAGCAGATCGGCGATGACGTCGTCCTTGGCGGTGATGGCCTTACCGGTGGTGGTTATTTCGCGTCCCTGCACCAGGATGTTGTTGCTGTTCACCATTACCACCACGGTTTCCTTCGGCGCCTGCTCGGCGGTGGAGGAGGGCAGCTTCAGGGTCTTGGTGCTGGGCACGTTCTGCACGTTGGCCGAGTTCACCAGCAGGAAGAACACCAGGATGGTGAAGATATCCATGAGCGACACCAGCTGAATCGCCGCGCGACCCTTGCGCTTGTGGTGATTCGCCATTCGCTTGGCGCGACGCGACATCCTCATGGTTTGCTCTCCGCGGGGCGCGGCGCATCGCCGATGGAGATGTCGGGGAACAATTCCGCCTGGACTACCTTGTCGGCCTCGAGCACCGGGACCGCACGAGTGGCGTCCATGGTCTGAATGAGCACATCATAGGGAATGTCGGTCTCGGAGAGGATGGCGACATCGGTCTTGTCCGGGAAGCGCGCCTTGACCTCCTGCAATACCTTGCTCAGGCCCTTGAAGTCATGCTTTCCCGCCACGTTGTCGATGCGGCGGATCAGGCCGTGCTTGCGATCGCCCACCTCCAGCGCGCCCTTGCGGATGGTGACCTCCAGCTGCAGCGTCTCGGCGGTGTTGTCCGCGCTGTTCAGCGCCGGTGGGATGTTCAGTTCCAGGATGCTGATATGGGAGAACACCGCCGTGATGAGCAGGAACGGCACCAGCACCACCATCAAGTTCATGAAGGCGGTGATGTCCAGCTCGGGGGCGGACAGGTGACGGCGAAGGCGACTCTTCATCCCTGCTGGTTTTCCTTGTGCTGATGCTCGCCGATGATGTTGAGGAATTTCACGGCGGCCATTTCCAGGCTATCCACCACTTGCGTGGTCTTGGTCTGCAGGAACGAATAGAACAGCAACAAGGGAATGGCGACGATCAATCCCAGGGCGGTGGTGTTCATGGCAACCGAGATGCTGGACGACAGCAGCTCGGCCTTTTGCGCCGGATCGGCGTTGGCCACGGCGGTGAAGGCCTGGATCAGACCGATGATGGTGCCCAGCAGGCCCAGCAGGGTGGCGATGTTGGCGAAGGTGGCCAGGTAGTGGGTACGCTTCTCGAGGCGGGGCACCATTTCCATGAGGCCTTCTTCCATGGCGGTCTCCACGTCGGTGCGGCGTCGCGAGGTGTTGAGCCGCGACAGGCCGTAGGCGAGGATCTTGCCCACCGCGTCGGTGGAGTCCTTGGCGGCGTTCATGGCCTCGCTGAAACTGCCTTTCTCGATGAGCGGCAGCATATGATCCCAGGTTTTGATGTTGGAGCGCCTGGTGTTGTTCAGATATATAAAGCGTTCGACGGCGATGGCCAGGCCCAGCGCCAGGACCAGGACGATGGGATACATGAAGAATCCCCCCTCCTGGACGAAACGAACGATTGTTTGGAAGCTTCCCATTGCAATCTCCTTAGTGTTACCTCGTTAGCCCATGATGATGTCGATAGCGGTTGCCGTGGCCGCCGGTAGCGGCGGCGTCACAGATTTACTTGTCAGCGTGATACCACCATTAACGACCCGTCTCCAATAGTTCTTGATCGACATTCCTTCCTCCGGATTCATCGCGCCGCGCCGCCTTCTTTGCCGCTGTTGAGCTGTCTCAGATAGTCCACCTCCCGGTGGTAGAGTTCGCTGTCCAGGGGGGTCGGAGCGGGTCGTGCCGCCGGGGTTGCCTGCCATTCCGGGATATCCGCCGTGGCGTCACCCCATGGCACTACGAAAGTCACCTTGGGCAATTCCCGATTGCCCAGGATGGTGGTTTTATTCAGCAGCAGGCGTTCTTCGGCGCCCGCATGGCGGCAGTAAAGCGCAAGGCATAAGGCTAAGATGAGATAGAGGCGTTTCAGGGTCATTTGCTTGCTCCTGTGCTCTTCATGCGTTGCTGCAGATCCGCCAGCCAGCCCGCGAGCCGCTGATCGGCGTCGCCGACGGATTGCCGATATTGCTGGTAATGATCGAGTGCCAGGTCCAGTTTGCCCATATACAGGTCGTAGAGGATCGCCATATTGAGATGGGCATATCCGTAGTCGGGCTTGGCGGCCAGCGCCTGTTCATAGGCGGCCTGGGCCTCGGCAAAGTGACCCTCGATACGGTAGATCATGCCGAGATAATTGGCGGCGACGTAGTCCTGGTCGTTGCGCTGGAGGGCCTCCTTGAAAGACGCCTCCGCCTCCGGCAGGCGGTCTTCGCGGTAGAACAGGATGCCGAGATTGGTGTGCGGGCTGGCCAACTGCGGATCCTGTTCGGCGATGGCGGTGAACAAGGCCTCGGCTTTTTTGTCTTTGCCGTCCTGCATGGCGGAGACGGCCTGGGCGAACTGCTTCTTCAGCGCCGCGCTGGGTTCCCGCTTGGCGGCGGGCGCCGCCGTTGGCGGTACGGTAACGGGTTTCGCTGCCACGGGCGCCGGCGGCGCCGAGCTCGGCGGCACCGGCTGGGGCGCGCTGCAGCCCGCCAGCAGCGTGGTCACCAGCAGCATTTTGACGGCAAGGCGCATATCAATAAATCGCATCGACATACGTCTCTCCCATCTCCGTTTTGGCATAGCGCCCCGGCAACAGCTTGCTCAAGGCGGCGAAACTCTTCTTTACCCAGTCGTCGTAGACGTTGTCGGTGACGCGCTGGGCGTTGGCCTCATGCAGGGCGATGGCCTTCTCCTCGAAGGGATAGGCCTGTTCCTCCAGGAGCACGTCGTACTGCTCCAGCTCCAGGGCGCTGAGTCCCTTGGGTCGCTGCGAGGCCATGATCGACTTGCCCAGTTCGCTGTAGATCTGCGCGGCGCGATAGGTGGCGGCGGTGGTGATCTCGGCGATGCCGTATTTGCCCACATCGCGATAAGCGGCCAGCGCCTTTTCCATGGCCTTCTTCTTGCGCTTGAGGCTGCGCTTCAAGGGGCGGGTCAGTTTGATCTTGGCGAAGCTTTGATAATCGATGTCGGCCAGGATCAGAGCGGCGCGTCCGGCCAGGAGGCGGGTGCGATCGCTGCGTTCCGCGCCGGCGCGTTTGTCGGTGGCGATGATCTCCCGCAGCCAGTGATGCTGTTGCTTGGTGTCGTTTTGCTGCGCATAGAGGTCGACCAGGCGTTGCTGGGCCTCGATGGCTTCCTTGACCGGTTTGGGGAAGCGCTTCAGGTATTCCTGAAACATGCGCTGCGCCTGTTGCGGCTGGGCGGCGCGAACGTACAGTTCCGCGGACTGCCACACGGCATCACGCCGCAGCTCTTCACTCTCGCCCTGCTTGGCGATGACTTCCAGTTCCGCGGCGGCCTTGGGCCAGTCCTTGACCTTTTGATAGGCCACCGCCAGCTTGGGCGCCAATTGCTTTTGCAGGGGGTTGTCGGGATAGCGTTTGCGGAATCGCTCCAGGACTTCGATGGCGGCGGGCCAGTCCTCCAGGGCCAGCAACGCGGCGGCGGCGTCGTATTGGGCGGTGGGGACGATATCGACGTCGGGGGTCAGGTCGGCGATGCGCAGGAAGTGCCCGACGGCAACCCGCAGATCGCCGCCGGCGCGGGCCTGCTCACCCTGTTTATACACCGCGGCCGCCAGGTTTTCCTCCATGCCGCGGCGCTTGTCGTCGTCCTTGGTCATGAGCGACAGTACCTGCTGATAACTGTGTTCGGCGTCTACGTAGCGTTGCTCCGCGAATTCGTTGTGGCCCAGGATGGTCCAGGCGTTGCGCTGCAAGGTCTTGTCGACTTGCGGTTTCATGTTCAGCAGCCGCTGCGCCGCCGCGGTCGACTGGGGGCGGTCGTGGCGCGTAAACCATTCCTGGGCGGCCTTCATCAGGGCCGCCGGGGCGCGGGCATCGCCGGGATAGTTCTCGGCGAAGCGCTGCAGCGCCACCAGGGATTGTTGGACGGCGGCTTGCTTGGCGTCGCCACTGAGATTCTCGGCGACCTTTTCCTGGGCGAGGGCGGCGGCGTAGCCTGCCTCGGCGCCTTTTTCGGCATCCTTATAGTCGTATGCGACCTTCTGGTATTCCCGGACGGCGTCGGCGTAGCGATGGTCCTCGAACAGGATATCGCCGAACAGGAAATGCATCTGCGCCGCCACCGGATCCTCGGGGAAGGATTGCAGCAACAAGGCATACCAGTGCTCAGCCTGACGATAGTCCGCCTCGGCCTTGCTCTGCTGGGCCTTGGCGTGGGCATAGCGGGTCATTTCGTGCAGATATTCCTGTACCTTGCCCAGTACCTCTCCGCGCTCGGCGCCGGGATTGTTTTGCCAATAGACGGCGGCGGGTTCATAGCGCTTGATGAAATCCTGCTTGGCGGTTTGCAGCAGGTCGTTGAAGCCGCCTTTCTGGTAGACGGCGAGTACCCTGGCGTCGAATGACGGCGCCTGGGGATCGTTGGGATGCCGGGCGACGAAGCTGCGATACACATTGGCGGCGTCCTCGATGCGTTCCTGTTCGAGATAGAGCCGGGCGAGGGTCCCGTAGAGGCGATACTCGTAGGGCTGTTCGCCGTGTTGCGCGAAATAGGCGGCCAGGGATTGCGCGCCCTTGAGCTGCGCCAGGCTGAGGGCGGCGCCGCGCAGGATGTCGTTGACCAGTTCCTCCTCGCCGCGGCTCAGGCCGGGCGCGGCTGCTTTTGCCTCCGGTGCCGCGGCGCTCAGCTCGCGCTGCAGCAGTGGAAGGAAGGCATCGACGGCGGCATCGTAACGCCCTTCCTTGAAATGCGACCAGGCCAGCTTGTAGAGGGCCTTTTCGTAGTAGGGCGAATCGGGCCGATGGGTGACGATGGCGTCGTAGGCCTCCGCGGCCTGAGCGGGCAGGCCCAATGAGAACAGCAGTTCGCCGCGCCGGAACTGTACCTCCTCGATATGGGCGCTGCGGGGATAATCCTTGGCCAGGCGGTCCAGGCTATCCAGCACCTTATCGATTTCGCCGCGCCGGTCGTAGGCCTTGGCCAGGTTATAGAGGACGCGGTCGTTGCCTGGGTCCTTGGGGTATTCCTTGAGTGCCTGCGTGAGGAGGGCGATGGCCTCGCCGTACAGGGCGTCGCCGCGATTGCCCTTGCCCTGCGCGGCGGCCGGATCATTATCGCGGTTGTCGGCTTGCAGCATCTTGAGGTAGGCCACGCGCAACATGACGTCGCGGCGGTAAGGGCTGTCGCCGTCTTGTTGCAAAAAGGCCTGATAGGCGGCGATGGTCTGGTCGTAGTCTTTTTTGGCGGAGGCGGCGGCGAGTTGATCGCTGGCCTGGGCGATACCCAGACGCGCCTGAGACAGGTAGTGCGTGACGCGTTTTTCAGCGTCCTGTGAGCCGCGGAGGAGTTGCGCCTCCAGATATTTCCGTTGCTCGGCCAGCAGGGTAGGAACGAGCTTGGCCAAGGATGCCTCTTTGGCGCGCAGCGCCCGGTAGGCGCTTTCCTGTTTGCTCAGGGTGGCTTCGACCTCCTGGCTGCTGCGGGCCAGGGACTGTTTGTCGTGCATGGCCTCGTTCAAGGTGTTTTCCAGCCCCTGAAGCTGTTGCTTGACCTCTTCGAGCCGGGCCGGATATTGCTGCGTCAGGTCCCAGATCATCAGACCGGTAAGCAGCCGGTATTGATCGTAGAGCTCGTCGTAGTCCACGATGTAATTCTTGACGATGTCCAGGAGTTTTTTCGCTTCCTTCAAATCGAACAGCGACTGCTTTTGCTCGACGGTGGCCAGCGCCATGACGTCATGGGTCGCCTCGGCGCGGGCCAGTTCGTCGCGGAGTTGCTTGATGCGCCGCGCCAAGGCGGCGGGGCTCACGTCTCTGTCGTGTTGTTGCGTTTGGCGTTTCCATCGCTCATGGATTTCGCGCTGTTTGGCGAGCAGATCGAGGGAAGCGTCTATATCCGAGCCGGCGGTGCGCAGTGCATCCCGGGCGATGCGCAAGTCGCGATAATTTTTCAGTCCTTCCTGGAAGCGGTGGCTGGCGAGGATAGGCAACAGGGAGGATACGGCGGGTGAGGCCGGAAGTGTCCTTGGTTGCCACTGGGCATCGAACTCCTCACCGCCGGTATGGGACGTCACCAGGGCATTGAGGAAGCTGCCGTCGGACAAGGCGCCGCGGGCGTTTTGGATCCGGGTCAATAGACGTGTGTAGCCGTCGGCGGCCTGCCGATAGTAATCAAGCGCCTGCCCGTAATCCTGGAGTCGATAGTAGGCGTAGGGGACGGTCAACAGGCCTTCCTGCACGGCCGGATCGCCGGGATCGCGCTGCAACAAGGGCAGCCAGCTTTCCAGCGCCTTGCGTCGGTCGCCCTTGAGAAAATCCGCCCATCCCGAGCCGAGCAGGGCGTAGGCGGAATAGGGGTCGTCGTCCACGGCCTTTTGCAATATCACCCCGGCCTGTTGCCATTGTTGTTGTCCCAATAAGGCGTAGCCCAAATTGATGTCGGCGAGATCACGCAGGGCTGAGGTTTGGGGAGAGGCCTTGGCCGCGCCGTCCAGCCGGCCCATGGCCGCCGCTCCTTCCTGCAGGTCCCCTTTGTCCAGTAGCGCAAGGCCGAGGTTGTAATCAGCGACGGCGGGACGCTGGGCTTGCCCGGCCCCCTTGCGTAACACAGTGATGGCTTCCTTATCGCGCTGACGCGCCAGCAACACCAAGGCCGACAGCGAGTCCCGTTCCGCTTGCAGTGCGCCCTCGGGCAGATCCCGGAGGCTGGCCAGCGCCTGTTCCGCTTCCGTCAGGTAGCCATGCCGATAGTAGAGACGGGCCAGGCTCAGCCAGCCGCGTTTGGCGGCCGCGGTGTGTTTGCCGTCCAGGCGGCGCAGCAGTTCCTCGGCGGGTTTGGGAAGGCCCAGGGCCAGATATAAGTCCGCCAGCACCGCATCGGCTTCATCCTTGCTCGGCAGGGAGGAGCCGGACAAGCGGTCCGCCATGGGGAGCGGGCCGATACCGGAAAGATCACCCGCCGGGAAGGTCTGGTCGCCGCCCTTGCCGAAAACGGTGTCCGGCGACTGCTCCGTCTCGAGGAGTTGCAACAGACTGGAGAGATAGCGTTGCCGGTAGAGGTCGAAGGCCGCGGCGCGAAACTCAAGTTTGGTGAGGGCAGGGGCGGCGTTGGAATCGGTGACCTCGCCACCGGCGGTATAGGGCGACGCCAGCACGGCGATCGCCACGAAGATCCCCCCATACCGCATCCTTGCTCGAGCCCGCAACGCCATCGCCTGCCTAAATTATTCCCATTCCTTGACGGTCAACTGTGGGGTGCCGGCCTCTCCCTTGGAGATCTTGAGTTCGAAGAATTTGGCGGCCACCGTCTTCTCGAAATCACTGTCGACGGTGCCGTGCTTTTCATTGCCCGCCGCATCCTTTCCGCTGAACGAGGCGGTGAGGTGATGGGGGCCGATGGTGACATTGCCCAGATAGAGTCGCTGTACCCCGCCGCGGTGCAATGCCTCTTGCTCGCCGCTGCTGTACAGGTAATTGGCCACGGGCCGCTTGTCCAACTGCAGTTGCATGGAACCCAGGTTCAAGGCATCTTGTCCCTCGATGGAGACGAAGACGCTGACCTTGGTGGAGGCGGGTGTCAGCAGTTCCTTCTGCAGGCTGGCCAAGTCCTTGCTGAGGTCGAGGACATCCTTCCTCAGGGATTGCACCTTTTCGTCCAGACTGCGGAATTCCGGGTCCGGGAGGATGGTGAAGCGGTCGGGAATATTTCCGCCCTCACCGAGGGCCAGGGCCGGCAGGAATGCCAGCAATAACAACAATAATCTGGAGCTCATGACTTTGTACCCCCCATGCTGCCTCATGTTCAGTAAAAACAAAAACTTAACGTCGATTGCCTGCCCGTCCCTGTCTGCAAAGCCGGGGTCTATCAAGCCCTTCTCATCTCTATTTATACCGGAGGCGGTGTTCCACCCCTTTTATCGGCCGAGGTCGGTGCTGCATGAGACGGATACGCCATCGCCATCATCGCGGTATCGCCGTGGAACGACGCAACATCAGGGTCGTCGGCAACGCGGGATTGCAGGTAAGTTGTGAGCGTGGCGGAGGAAGATGCCGCACGAGGCGTCCCGCCGGCATGGCCATCTTCGAATGGCTGAAATGTCTAGGGAGTATCCATTCCGTACAAGAGGTATCCTTTCATGATAGATGAAAAGCCATTGGCTGATATCGCCGCGGGTTGTCCCCGCAAGCGCTTTTCAGAATACCATAAAGCGGGGGATGAGTATGATTCGGCGAGGGTCCGCCGCTTGTTTCGCTTAAGTCCGAGCAGAGGGAGAGGGTATTGAACGGCTTGTCCCATGATATGGCGCTGCGGCGCTATGCGGTGCCCGCCGTGGCATTGCTGCTGGCGCTGCTGATCCTCGTCAGCCACGGAAATAAGGCGGTGTTTCTGTTGTTCAACGGCCTCGGTCCCCATACCGGCGACGGCCTATGGGCCAATTGGACCCTGCTGGGCGACGCCCTGGTGTTGCTGGCCTTGTCCTTGTTGTTCGTCGGCCGGCATCCGACGCTGGTATGGTCCCTGGTGGTGACGGCCTTGCTGGCGGGGATCGTGGTCCCGTTGTTGAAGCAGGCCTTCGGGCTACCGCGTCCCCCTGCGGTGCTGCCGCCGGATATGATTCATATCATCGGGCGGGCCTTTAAGTCCGGTTCGTTTCCTTCGGGACATACCGCGGCGGCATTCGCCTTCGCTGGGGTGTTGAGCCTGTATTTCCGCTCCGCCTGGGTCATGGCCGCGACCGTGGCGATCGCCACAGGGGTCGGCGTCTCGCGCATGGCGGTGGGGGTGCACTGGCCCCTGGATGTGGCGGGCGGCGCGGTCGTGGGGTGGTTGTGCGCCGTCGCCGGCATTTGGTCGGCGAGTCGTTGGCGTTGGGGAGAATCCCTTGCCGGGCAGCGGATCCTCGCCGTGCTATTGCTGCTCTGTACCCTGGCGTTGTTGTTTTTCTTCAAGGCGGATTCCCCCCGGGCGGTACTGCTGCCCAAGGGGGTCGCCATCGCGGTGTTGCTGGGGGCGCTGCCCGGTCTCGGCCGCTTGTGGCGGCCCCGGGCGTGAGCGTTGCGCGGTTTTAAGCGTCCGCCTTGCGTTTCTGCTCGATCAAATCGTGCACGATGGGGGTGAGGATCACCTCCATGGCGAAGCCCATCTTGCTGCCGGGCACCACGATGGTGTTGGGGCGCGACATCCACGAGCCGTGGATCATCTGCAGGTAATAGGGAAAGTCATGCCGTTTGGGATAGCGGAAGCGGATCACCACGAAGCTCTCGTCCGGCGTGGGGATGTCGCGGGCGATGAAGGGGTTGGAGGTATCCACGATGGCCACCCGCTGAAAGTTGATGTCGGTGCGCGAGAACTGCGGGGTGATGTACTGCACATAGTCCGGCAGGCGGCGCAGGATGGTATCAACGATCGCCTCCGCGGAGTAACCGCGTTCCTTGTTGTCGCGATGGATCTTTTGGATCCACTCCAGGTTGACGATCGGTACCACGCCGATCAGCAGGTCCACCCATTGGGCGACATCGATGTTGCCGGCCACCACCCCACCGTGCAGGCCTTCATAGAACAGGATGTCCGAACCTTCCGGTATGGGCTCCCAGGGCGTGAAGGTACCGGGTGCGCAGTTGTGATGGGCGGCCTCGATCTCGTTGTGTACGTAATAACGCTTTTGACCGGCGCCGGTCTCGCCGTAACTGCGAAACAGCTCTTCCAGCCTGTCGAAGACATTGGCTTCAGGGCCGAAGTGGCTGAGGGTGTGACCCTCCTTGCGCGCATCTTCCACGGCCTTTTTCATGGCCGCCCGGTCGTATTTGTGAAAACTGTCGCCTTCCACTACCGCGGCCTTGATGCCTTCGCGACGGAAGATATGTTCGAAGGCGTTCTTCACCGTGGTGGTGCCCGCCCCCGATGAGCCGGTAACCGCAATAACAGGATGTTTTGTGGACATAGCGTATTTCCCTCAACAAGCTTTGAATAAATCGTGCGGGGTCTAAGGATGGCTCCCGGTATCCCCGTTAAGCGATGCGCTTATTTGTGTGTAGGCGTAGTCCGGCTTATCCGGCCGTCGCGCATCATCTAAAATTCGTCTTTGCTAACGCGGTCCCGATTCGGCGGCGGGTGTCGTCTTCAGTCCGGTGAGCCGCCTCGTTCGGCAAGGCCCGCCATTATACGCGAGGATCGCTGTGTTTTTTCAAGATTATCGATTGGGGGGACGGCCCCGCCGCCGTCGCGGGTGCTTGTATTCAGCATGAGGGAGTGCGATTATCAGGCGCTTATTGAGAGGGGCGCAAAGGGGGAGCCGGGTATGGGACCAGAGGGGAGTTCCTGATGCTGAAGCGGTGCGCTTATAATTCGAAGCTATTGATAATTATTGCATTTATCGGGTTGGGGGGGTGCACCTCCTGGAGTTGGAACGGCACCCAGGTGAACGCCAAGAACCACCTGGTCAGTGCGGCGGGTGAGTCGTTATTTGCTACCGTGTACTTTCTGAGACCCTTGACCGAGCGCGCCATGGGGTTTTCCGATGATGCCCTGACCATCTCCCTGGATGGCACTGAGTTGCTGACCCTGGAGAAGGGGGACTACGCCCTGGTGTACATGCGTCCCCGGGTGCATACCACCATGACCCTGGAGAATATCTCCGAGGTTGGGCCGTTCTGGAAGACCAAGAAGATGGACAAGGATTACGAATTCGGCTTTACCGCGGGTAAGACCTACTATATCGTCCTGGAACCGGTGGACGGTGAATTTCGCGGTGTTTACTTCACGGCCCGCAACGTGGATGCGTTCACGGCCAAGCAACTGGCCCAGAATCTCCGCCCATCGGGCGAGGCCCGCAAGGCCCCCCTCTGATACCTTGCAAGGTTTGATATCCCTCTCTAAACGCCTTTAAGCGTGCGCAGCGCTCTTCTTGACGTGCAGTCCGCACTCCTTGCTCTCCGGGTTTTCCCACCACCAGCGTCCGGCGCGGATGTCCTCACCCGCGGCGATGGCCCGCGTGCAGGGCGCGCAGCCGATGCTGGGATAGTGCTGGTCGTGCAGGGCGTTGTAGGGCACTTCGAAGTGGCGGATATAATCCCAGATCTCCTGGTGCGTCCACTCGATCAGCGGATTGAATTTCTGCAGGCCGTTGCCCCCGTCCCACTCCGAGACACCGAGGTCGGTGCGGGTGGGAGCCTGTTCGCGGCGCAGGCCGGTGATCCAGGCCTTCTTGCCCTTAAGGGCGCGCCGGAGGGGTTCCACCTTGCGGATGCGGCAACATTCCTTGCGTAGTTCCACGCTGTCATAGAAGGCGTTGGGGCCATGTTCGCGCAGATAGTGTTCCACCGCCGCGGCCTCCGGGAAATACGGCAGGATGCGCCGCCCGTAACGCTGCAGGGTTTCCTGCATGAGGGTGTAGGTCTCGGCGGGCAGGCGGCCGGTGTCCAGTGTAAAGATCTCGATGTCCGGGGCGTGTTGGCAGATCAGGTCCGTAAGCACCATGTCCTCTGCGCCGAAACTGTTGGCGAAGGTCGCCGGCGAGTAGTCCTTGCCGATGTCGAGCAGCAGGGCCTTGGCGGTGTCGATCTTTTGTTGCAGTTCCGGTTTCAAGCTCATTGTTGTTTATGCTCCTCGAAATCGCTTAAACGGTTTTACGGATGGTCAACAAGGCCTGCTCGCCCTGGGGTTCGATGGCCTCCACGGCATAACCCTGATTATGGAGGCGTGCCGCCAGCCAATCGGCGTCGCGACGCGAGCGCAGCTTCACGCCCAGCAGGCCGATGTGCCGGCTTTGCCGCAACAGGATGAGGGCGAGGATATAGCCGGCGATATGGCGGTACTCGGTGAGATCAAGCAAGGTGTCGGAAGAATCGAACATGGCTCTAACCTACCGCGCCGGCATCCGCCGCCTTGCGTACCTTGATGTGGGTGGCATTGCCTTGCTCCTGAATGCTCACGATCTCATGGCCGTCGCTCTTGAGGCTGGATGAGACCTGTTGTGACGGATCGCCGGAGACGAACAGGAAGTCCACCACTTCACCACCGTTGAATTTGCGCAATTCGTTGCGGGCCTTGATGTAGTGCAGCGGGCAGCCGTATGCGGTGAGATCGATGATGTTGGCGTTGCCGTTGCCGTTGCCGTTGCCCTGGCGCTTGATGGACGGCAGGGAGGCTGAGAGATCCAGTTGCTTGTCGATGCCCTGGCAGGCCTCGGCGGCATCCAGCATCCACTCGTCCATGCGCTCCGACAGTGCCTTCAGGAC
>CAZOTG010000004.1:21408-24786 GCA_964582585.1 uncultured Chromatiaceae bacterium
TCGAAGTTGTCCTTTTGATCCGCCAGGCCGGCCTGGAATTCCGCCAGGCGTGGTCCAAGCTTAGTATCGGGTGCCGCCTCCGTGAGGCTTCGAGAAATCTCGCCGAGATCGTTGGCGGCTTCACGCCCAGCGAGGAACAACACCGATTGTCCCACCAGGCGCAGCATTTGTTCCGCGCACTCCACGGAGTCTTCGGGTTGGCGCTGCAGACGGAAGGCATCGCGATAATTGCGTTCGTGGGCCGCTTCGGAGAAGTTGGACGCCACCAGGCTCTGAGCCGCGCCGGCGCATTCGCCACCGCCCAGTTGCAGGACCCGGAATTGTTCCGCTTCGCCGTGATCGCGCAGCAACGAAGCCACTTGTTCGGGGGCGACCGCTTTGAGATCGGCGAGCAATTCAGCGAAGTAATCCATGCCGCGGCGCCGCGACCAGTGGAAGAAGCTTTCGCCGTCGCTGCGATCCTCGGCGAAGGTCCGTTGCACGCGCTCCACGGCCTGTTCGATACGCACCACCGGGATGGAGGGGCCCTTGAGGGCGATGGCGCCGTTGCCGCGGCCGTCGCCGCCGAAATACATCTGATAGTGGGGCACCAGCTTGCCGTGCAGGCGCTTGCCTTCACCGTAGATGCCGATGTCGCCGGTCTCCGGCTGGGCGCAGCCGTTCTGGCAGCCGCTGGCGCGTACCCGCAGGTCCAGGGGGCCGCCGCCCAGTTTCATGCCGATGGCCTTGGAGGAGGTGATCCCCAGGCGGCAGGTGGAGGTGCCGGGGCAGGCCACCACGTTGTCGCCGGCCTTGGGTTCGCCCAGGCCCACTTGGGCCAGGGCGGCGCGGAGGCGGGGGATGGCGGCCTCGCTCACCCCGGTGACCATCAGGTTCTGATCCTGGGTGGTGCGCACGTCATCCAATCCTTCCTGTTTCATGGCGGCGGCGAGGGCGTGTAATTGGGGCGCGGTGATGTCGCCGATGGGCAGCTTGACGGGAAACACATGCAGCCCCGCCTGCTTCTGGGCGATGATGCGGCGCGGCGCGCCGGGGAAGGGGGTCTCGGCATGGCTTGCGCCGGCGGTCCACTCACCCTTGGGATAATCCTGGTCGGCGTAGGCTACCTTGGTGCGCGTCAACTCTTCCCGGTATTTCTCGATGAAACCCTCGGGGCCGAACTTGTCCACCAGGAACTTGATGCGGGCGCGGGCGCGGCGCTTACGGTCGGAATACTTGTTGTGGAGGGTGATGACCGCTTCCATGGCGGCCAGAAGATCCTTCTCCTCGATGAATTCCTCCACGGTGAGGGCGTGGTGGGGCTTGTGGCCCAGGCCGCCGCCGGCCAGGACCTTGAAACCGAAGCGGCCGTCTTTCTGCACCGCCACCACGCCGATGTCGTGGATCATGCCCTGGGCGCAGTCGGTCTCGCAGCCTGAGAAACTGATCTTGAACTTGCGCGGCATCTGCTGCGTGAGCGGATAGCGCAGGAAGCGCTCGGCGGCGCCGATCATGTGGGTGGTGATGTCGGTGTGCTCCCGCGGGCAGACGCCGGCCAGGGGACAGGCGGAGACGTTGCGCACGGTGTTGTTACAGGCCTCGCGGGTGGTGAGGCCGGCCTCGCCCAGCAGGCGCATTACCGTGGCGGTGTCCTTGGTGGGCACGTAGTGCAGCTGGAAGTCCTGGCGGGTGGTGACATGGGCCACGTCGTTTTGCGCGAACTTTTCCACGCAGTCGGCGATCACCGCCAGGTGATCGGGATTCAGGCGGCCGCCGGGGGCCTTGATGCGCACCATGTGCACCCCGTCCTGGCGCTGGCCGTAGATGCCGTGCTGCAGGCGGAAGGACATGAAGCGTTCGGCGTCCATGTCACCGTTCAAGTAGGCGTGCACGCCCTCTTCGTAGCGGTCGATTTCTTCGTTATTGACCAGATTTTTGATAGCACTCATCTCGCAACACACTCCCGCACCGTGCAAAAAAGCGGTGCTGTTTTTCTTACCACATGAATTTCACGCCGATGAGCATGAGCATGCTCGCCAGTATCGGACGCATGACCTTTTCCGGCACCTGGGTGCTGAGGTGACTGCCCAGGTAGATCCCCGGCAACGAACCCAGCAGCAGGCTGCCCAGCAATACAAAGTCCACGGTTCCCATGTGGAGGTGGCCGAGTCCGGCCACGGCGGTGAGGGGCACCGCATGGGCGATGTCCGTGCCCACGATCCGCGCCGTCGGCAGGCGGGGGTAGAGGAAGAACAGCATGGCCGCTCCCAGGGCGCCGGCGCCCACTGACGTCAGGGTCACCAGCGTCCCCAGGATCGCCCCCATTACTACCGTGAGCGCCCCCCGCCAGCGTATCCAATCCGGGGCGATCTCCTGGCTGACCCGCCGCCCGAAGTTTTGGAACTCCGTCTTGAACAATAAGGCGATGGAGGTCAGTATCAGGGCGGTCCCCAGCAGGCTGGTAATGATAGTGTCCAGGTTCGCCTTCTGCACCACCAGGGATTGCAATAAATAAGTGGTCAGCAGCGAGGCCGGCACGCTGCCCGCCGCCAGGCGGCCCACGATGCCCCATTCCACGGTCCCGCGACGGCCATGGGCCCACACCCCGCCGGCCTTGGTGATGGCGGCGAACAGCAGATCGGTGCCCACCGCCTTGATGGGCGGTATGCCGAACAGAAACACCAGCAGGGGGGTCATGAGCGAGCCGCCCCCCACGCCGGTGAGGCCGACCATAAAGCCGACCAGCAAGCCGGATAATGTATATGCCCAATCCACGGAGTCTCTTTGCTTAAGGGATAGCGCCGCTCGAAGGTTTGTGGAATGCCAAAACTCCCCGCCACTCTGGACGGTTACGCCACTCTAGCAGAGCTTGAATATCATAAAAAATAATATTATCTTCTATTTTTATCTCCAAAATGTATAAGTGAACCATGAAACTGCAACAGCTACGCTTTGTCCGGGAGGTGGTGCGCACCGGTTTCAATGTCTCCGCCGCCGCCGAGGAACTGCACACCGCCCAGCCCGGGGTCAGCAACCAGATTCAGTTGCTGGAGCAGGAGCTCAACGTCCAGATCTTCGAACGCAAGGGCAAGCGCTTGACCGGCCTGACCAAGCCGGGCCAGGTGATCGTCGCCATGGTGGAGCGGGTGCTGCGGGAGGTGGACAATATCAAGCAGGTGGGGGCGGAATTTTCCAACGAGACCGGCGGCACCCTGTCCATCGCCACCACCCACACCCAGGCCCGCTATGCCCTGCCTACGGTGATCAAGACCTTCACCGAGCGCTTTCCCAAAGTGCGTCTCGACATCCATCAGGGCAATCCCACCCAGGTGTCGGAGATGGCGGTGTCGTGGGTGGCTGATATCGCCATTGCCACCGAGGACATCGAATTGTTTCCAG
>CAZOTG010000005.1:0-24548 GCA_964582585.1 uncultured Chromatiaceae bacterium
CTCCCCGCCGATGATGCGCAGGCGGTAGCGGCCCGGTTTTGTCGTCACGGCTTGGCAGTGGTGGTCTCGCCACCGCCCACCATCACCGTCACCATGTCGTCGGGATGGACGCGGCGCTGGAAGGCGCTGCGGATCTGCTCGGCGGTGACCGCCTCGACCTTGTTATTGAAGGTGTCGAGATAGTCCAACGGCAGCTTGTAGAAGCCGATGGAGGCGAGGTTCTGCACGATCTTGCCGTTGCTGTCCAGGCGCAGCGCAAAACCGCCGGTGATGTTCTTCTTGGCGGCGGTGAGTTCTTCCTCCGTGGGTCCTTTGGCGATGAAATCTTTCAAGGTATCGCGCAACACGCTGAGGGCCTTCCCCGCCTTCTCGTTGCGGGTCTGCAGACCCGCAATGAAGGGGCCCGCCGCGTGCATGGGTATGAAGTAGCTGTAGGCACTGTAGGCGAGGCCGCGCTTTTCACGGACGTCTATTGCGATCCGCGATACCAGGCCGCTGCCGCCCAGGATATAGTTTCCGACATACAGCGGGAAGTAATCAGGGTCGTCGCGGGTGATGCCCGGCTGGCCCATCAGGACATGAGTCTGTGCCGAGGGGTAGGCGATATGTTCCGTCTTGGCGGCGTCTAGGGGCTTTACCGCCGGGAGGACGGGAGCGGCCTCGCCGGCCGGGAGTTTGCCCACCACTTGCTCAGCGATCCTTTCAGCCTCTTTGCGGTCAATGGCGCCCACCAGGGCGACTACCGCATTTTTGCCGGTGTAGTAGCGGTGATGAAAGGCCATGGCGTCCTTGCGGGTCAAGGCGGTGATGCTTTGTTCGGTACCCAGCGACGGCGTGGCGTAGGGGTGATCGCCGTAGACGGCGGCGAAGAACGCCTTGTCCGCGATAGCGCTCGGCGATTCTTTTTGCCCCTGCAATGCGATCAAGGTGCGTTTTTGCGCGCGATCGAAGGCGTCCTGGGGGAAGCTCGGTTCGGCGATCACTTGAGACATGATGTCCAAGGCCGGGTCAAGCAGGCTGCGGTCCGTGAGGCTGCGCAGGCTGACGATGGCCATATCGCGGTAGGAACCGGTACCGAATTGGGCGCCGATCCCTTCCAAGCGTTCCGCGATCTGATCGGCGTTGAGCTTGCCCGCCCCCTGGTCCAGCAGGCCGTTTGTCATTTGCGCGATGCCGCTCTGGGCGCCGTCCCGGGCGCTGCCGGCGTCAAACACCACATGGATGTCCACCATGGGCAGTACCGGGCTGGGTACGAAGTACACCCGCGCACCGTTGGTGGTGGTCCAGTGCTGGATCTTAGGGTTGGCGACGGCAACGGTTGCGGTGAACAGGGTGACCAAGCTTAGGATGATTACAGAGAAGGTTTTTTTCATCGTTTTGTGCCCGAGTTGAGAGCCCTCACCCCTAGCCCTCTCCCGGAGGGAGAGGGTGTCCAAGTGTCGCTGCGCGACTTTTAATTTATCGGACATTGTCGCCTCCGCTGTGTTGCATGCGGCGCATGCGTTCTTTGTCGCTGATGGGTTGAGGATCGAGGACCGCCACGGTGAGGTGGTCATCGATTAGGTATTTGCGCGCCACATCCCTCACCTGTTCGGCGGTGACGGCCTTGATCTTATCAACGTATTCATCACCCACCTGCCAACCCAGGCCTACGGATTCCAGGGAGCCGATCTGCATGGCCTGATAGAACACCGAATCCTTTTGATACACGTCGCCGGTCACCACCTGGGTCTTGATGCGCTTGAGTTCCTCGTCGCTCACCAGATCGTCGCGCAGTTTCTGGACTTGCCCGCGCAGCGCCTTTTCCAGCTCGGCGATGGTGTGGCCCTCCGCAGGGGTGCCGTCCAAGGCGAACAGATCTTCACTGCGTGCGTCCAGGCTATAGCCAGCACTGGCCTCGGCGGCCACCTGGGAGCCGCGGATCAGGTTCTTGGCGATGCGGGCGCTGTCGCCGCCGTCGAGGACGCCGGCCAGCACTTCCAAGGCGTAGGGTTCCCAGGCGTTCTTCGCATTGTGCAACACCGGCACCTTATAGCCCATGACCAAGTAGGGCAGTTCTGCGGGGGCCTTGACCGTGATGCGGCGGATGCCGGTCTGGGGAATCTCGTCACGGGGCTTCTCCTTGGGGATGGTGCCGGGTTTCAGGGGTCCGAAATATTTCTTGGCCAGGGCGAACACCTGTTGTGGGTCGACGTCGCCCACTACCACCAACGTGGCGTTGTTGGGGGCATACCAGGTTTCGTACCACTTCCTGAGGTCTTCGACACGCATGTGCTTAAGATCGTCCATCCAGCCGATCACCGGTATGCGGTAGCCGCTGTTCAAGAACGCCACCGCGTTGAACTGTTCATCGGTAAGGGATTCGGGGTCGTCGTCGGTGCGCATGCGCCGTTCTTCCATCACCACCTGGATCTCCTTGGCGAACTCCTTGGGGTCCAGCGTGAGGTGGCGCATGCGGTCCGATTCCAGATCGAAGCTGATCTTGAGCCGGTCCTTTTCCAATTCCTGGAAGTAGGCGGTGTAGTCGTGGCTGGTAAAGGCGTTTTCCCGGCCGCCGTTCTCGGCGATGATGCGCGAGAATTCGTTGGGTCCGTGCTCCGGTGTGCCTTTGAACATCATGTGTTCCAGGGCGTGGGAGAGGCCGGTAGTGCCGTCATGCTCGTAACTGCTGCCCACCTTGTACCATACCTGTGAGACCACCACCGGCGAGCGGTGGTCCTCCTTGACGATAAGCTTCAGGCCGTTATCCAGTTTGAATTCATGGACCGCGGGATTTTGGGCGGCGGCGCCCAGGGGGAACAGCAAGCAAAACAGCATCAAGCGTTTGAGTATTGGCATGTGTTTATCCTTAAAGTGTTGCTTGGCTTACTCAATGGCCGGAGGGGTGATAGGATAGCGTAATCTTAAAGCAGGTGTGACGCCCATCGTAGTTTCTCCAACAAAAGCAGTGTTTACGACCGCGGATTATTATGTTTAGTTTCAATAAGGATAGTCAGCCCGGGACAGAAACGGCCAAGCGCCCCGGCTTCTTTCAGCGCTTAAAGCAGGGTTTGACCCGCACCCGGACCAGTCTCACCGACGGCCTGGCGCGCCTGGTGCTGGGAAAGAAGGTCATCGACGATGAGGTCCTGGAAGAGATCGAGACCCATCTGCTTACCGCGGACGTGGGTGCCGTGGCGACCCAGCGCATCCTCGCCGACCTCACCGCCAGGGTAAGGCGCAAACAATTGGCGGACGCCGAGGCCTTGTTGGGTGCCCTCAAGGAAGACATGGCGGCGATCCTGGCGCCGTGTAGCCAGCCTTTGGTCATTCCCGCCGAGATCCGCCCCTATATCATCCTGATGGTGGGCGTGAACGGCGTGGGTAAGACCACCACCATCGGCAAGCTTGCCAAGCACCTGCAAGGTCAAGGCTTGTCGGTAATGCTGGCGGCGGGGGATACCTTCCGCGCCGCGGCGGTGGAGCAGCTGCAAACCTGGGGAGAGCGCAACGACGTTGCGGTGATCGCCCAGGCACGGGCCGCTGATCCCGCCTCGGTGATCTACGACGCGGTGCAGGCGGCGCGGGCGCGGGGCGTGGATGTGTTGATCGCCGATACCGCCGGGCGCCTCCACACTCAGTCCAATCTCATGGAGGAGTTGAAGAAGATCAAACGGGTAATCACCAAGCTGGAAGCGGATGCTCCCCACGAGACCTTGCTGGTGATCGACGCCGGCACCGGCCAGAACGCCCTCAACCAGGCCCGGCAGTTTCACGAGGCGGTGGGGGTGAGCGGCATCGTACTCACCAAATTGGATGGTACCGCCAAGGGTGGCGTGATCTTCGCCGTGGCTGAACAGATGAAACTGCCGATCCGCTTCATCGGCGTGGGCGAGGGCATCGACGATCTTCGCCCCTTCGACGGCGGCGATTTCGTCGAGGCCCTGTTCACGACCTCGGAACGCGAGGGCGAGTCGGTATAATGTCCTGAGCGGAGGGTTTCCGGAGGCGATTGGTAGCCAGCATGATTCAGTTGCACAGTGTGGGCAAGCGTTATCCTGCCGGGCATGAGGCCCTTCATGATCTGAGTTTCCGTATCGAACGCGGCGAGATGGTCTTCATCACCGGCCATTCCGGGGCCGGCAAGAGTACCCTGCTCAAATTATTGGGACTCATTGAGCGGCCCAGCAACGGCGAAGTGGTGGTCAACGACCGCAACCTCAGCCGTTTGTCAAAACGGCAAATCCCCTATTATCGCCGCTCCCTGGGCGTGATCTATCAGGACTTCCGCCTGCTCATCGATCGCACCGTCTACGACAACGTGGCGCTGCCCCTGGTGGTCACCGGTCAATACGACAACCAGGAGATCGGCCGCCGCACCCGCGCCGCCCTGGACAAGGTGGGTCTGCTGGGCAGGGAAAAGTATCATCCCCTGGAGTTGTCCGGCGGCGAGCAGCAGAGGGTGGGTATCGCCCGCGCCGTGGTGCACAAACCGATATTGCTGCTGGCCGATGAGCCCACCGGCAATCTCGATCCCGACCTTTCCTGGGAGATCATGTCCCTGTTCGAGGCCTTTAACCGGGTCGGCGTCACGGTGCTGATCGCCAGCCATAACATGGAGCTGATTTCGCGCATGCGTCGCCGGGTCCTGGCCCTGCATAACGGCCGTCTGGAGAGTGACAGCGAGCAGGGGCATACCCCGGCGGCGCAGGGGTCCTGACATGCTGGGTATGAAGAATTATTTTACTCATCACCTGCGCGCCTGCCTCGCCAGTCTGGGCAGCTTGCTGCGCACTCCCTTCGCCAGCCTCATGACGGCGGTGGTGATCGGGGTGGCCCTGGCGCTGCCCAGCGGCTTTCATGCCCTGTTGAGCGATGTGCAGGGACTGGCGGCGGGTCTGGAAGGGGATGTGGCCCAGGTATCTTTGTTTTTGAAGGCCGGGGTCAAGGACGATGCCGCCCGCAGCCTGGCCTGGCGCTTGCGCTCCATGGATGACGTGGCCGCGGTGCGCTATATCACGCCCCAGCAGGCCCTGGAGGAATTTCAGCGCAACGCCGGCGTCAGCGACGCCCTGGCCTATCTGGATGAGAATCCCCTGCCGGCGGTTCTGGTGGTGAAACCCGCCAAGAATTTCAGCGATGCCGGGATGGTGCGCGGTCTGGTGCGGCGGATGGAGGCCCTGCCGGAAGTGGAAAGCGCCCAGTTGGATTGGGCATGGCTGGAACGGCTGCACGCCCTGGTGGCCCTGGCGGATCGCGGCATGGCCCTGGTGGGCGCGGTATTGGCGTTGGCGGTGCTGTTCATCGTGGGTAATACCATCCGCCTCGCCATCGAGAACCGCCGCGACGAGATCATCATCACCAAGCTGATCGGGGCCACGGACGCCTTCATCCGCCGGCCCTTTATCTATGGTGGTGTGTGGTATGGCCTGGCGGGAGGGCTGATCGCCCTGATTGTCGTGGACGGCATCCTGTGGGGCATGCGCGGGCCGGCGGCGCGGCTGGCGGCCTTGTACCAGAGCGGTTTTCAGCTGGGGATGTTGGATTGGGCGGCGGCACTCTCGGTGTTGCTGGCCGGCGCCGCCCTGGGGTGGCTGGGGGCCTGGTTGGCGGTGGGCCGCCACCTGCGGCGCATCGAACCGGTATGACGGGAACTTTGCCTAATGCTTAGCACTCTTATGTACCGAGTGCTAAAATAATAATATGAATTTAGGGTATTATCCGGTTATTATTGGTTCGATAGTTGCATAATTATTTGTGCGCCAAGGGCTTATAAGGCGCAGGATGATGGTAACTAGAAGGGGGCAATGTCTCGATGACGGAAAGAAACAGCAGCTTGGAACTGGCCGTTCCTATCGGCAGCCTGGAGGCGTATTCCCAGGCGATTTCCCGCGTTCCCATGTTGACCGCGGAGGAAGAGAAGGCCTTGGCAAGACGCCTTAGAGATTTCAATGACTTGGATGCGGCGCGGCGCCTGGTGATGTCCCATTTGCGCTTCGTGGCCCATGTGGCCCGAGGCTATGACGGCTATGGCCTGGCCCAGGCCGACCTCATCCAGGAAGGCAATATCGGCCTGATGAAGGCGGTGAAGCGCTTCGACCCCGAGATGAACGTGCGCCTGGTATCGTTCGCCGTGCACTGGATCCGCGCCGAGATCCACGAATTTATCCTGCGCAACTGGCGCATCGTCAAGGTCGCCACCACCAAGGCCCAGCGCAAATTATTCTTCAATCTGCGCAGTGCCAAGCAACGCCTGGGCTGGTTCAGCAGCGAAGAGGTGGCGGCGGTAGCCAAGGATCTGGGCGTCAAGCCGGAGACGGTGGTGGAGATGGAGGCGCGCATGAGCGGTTACGATGCATCCCTGGAAGGCGATACCGATCAGGACGACGAGCATTCTTATGCGGCGCCCATCACCTACCTGGCCGATTTGCGCGCCGATCCGGCGGCGGAACTGGAAGCCGAGGAATGGGAGAGCCATCACAGCGATCGCCTGCATCACGCCCTGGCCGATTTGGACGATCGTAGCCGCGAGATCCTGTCGCGTCGCTGGTTGGCGGAGAACAAATCCACGCTCCACGAGCTGGCCGATCAGTACCAGGTTTCCGCCGAGCGTATCCGCCAGTTGGAGAGCAACGCCATCAAAAAGCTCAAGGCCGCTCTCGAGGCCTGAGCAAACTTCCTACGCAAAGACGCGAAGGCGTAAAGAACATTATTTGTTTTTTGCGCCTTCGCGTCTTTGCGACATCTTAACCTTATTCGCCGTTTCCCAGTTTTCCGATATCCAGCGCCGCCGCGATGCGGGCGGCGTCGAAGTTCGGCAGATGGGGCACCGTACCCAGGCGCGGTGCTGGAAGGCGAGCTTCCAGCGCCGCGATGTTTTCCTGAAGCTTGTGCATGCCGGGATCGATGATATTGGCGATCCAACCCCCCAGCTGGAGTTTGTGCCGCGCGATGGCGTCAGCGGTCAGCAAGGCGTGATTGAGGCAGCCCAGGCGCATTCCCACCACCAGGATCACCGGCAGGCCCAACAGCCGCGCGAAGTGCGCCGTGGTCTCATCATCGTTTAAAGGAACTTCCCAGCCGCCCACTCCTTCGATGAGTACATAATCCAGCGGTTCCTCCAGCGTGGTGCAGGCCTCGTGCAAGGCCGCGGCGCTGAGCCGCACGCCGGCCTGTGTCGCGGCGATGTGCGGCGCGATCGGTTCGTGCAGCAGGTAGGGATTGACCGCCTCATAGGGCAGCGCCACCGAGGCATGCTGCATGAGCAGTTCCGCGTCTTTATGACGCCAGCCTTCAGCGGTTGCGTGGCCGCCGCAGGCCAGCGGCTTCATGCCGGCCACTCGATATCCATGCGCCGCCAGACCATGGATGAGTGCCGCCGTCATCCAGGTCTTGCCCACGCCGGTATCGGTGCCGGTGATGAAAAAGCCTTTCATGATCCTCTGCCCGGGGTGCGGCGTTGTAATGCCGAGAGTGGGATCTTCACTACGCCTTCCTCTCGGGTATTCACGGCGGAGACGGCGGGTGCCCAAGCCAAGCCGTAGACCACCTCGAAGCTGGCGGGCAATATTCCATTGTCGCGATAACGCTCATAGGCGGCGGCCATGGCGCGCAGTCGTCCCTTGCCGGTCAGGGTGCGCGGGCGGCCGGTGGCGGCGTTATGCGCACCCAGGGCCTTGAGTTCGTTCATGACGCCATAGACGTCGGCATAGGTGAGAGTGAAGCGTTCCGCGTCCATCACCGGATCGGCGAAGCCGCTGCGCAGCAAAGCGTCGCCGATATCGTGCATATCGATGAAGGCGCCGACGTGGACGGCTTTATCCGCCGCGGCCCAGCTGTCGCGCAACTCTTTGAGGGTGTCCGGACCGAAGGTGGAGAACAACGCCAGGCCTCCGGGCTTGAGCAGGCGGCGAAATTCGGCGAAGACCTTGTCCAGGTCGCTGCACCATTGCAGGGTGAGGTTGGAAAATATCATGTCCACCGCCTGAGGGGCGAAGGGCAGCCGTTCGGCGTCACAGCACACAAAGGACTGGCGATGCAGCAGCCGCGCCAGGGGGGCGGCGTGCCGGCGGGCGGCCCGTACCATATTGGGGGCAAGATCCGTGGCAATGACCCGGGCCTTTTTGAAACGCTGTGCCAGGGCCTTGCTGAGATGGCCGGTGCCGGTGCCGATGTCGGCGATGGTATGGGGTTGCAGGCGAATATAGTCGAGACGTTCCAGCAGGCGCGTGCCGACTTCGCGCTGCAGGACCGCGACCCGGTCGTAGTCCGCGGCGGCCCGATCGAAGGCGCGACGCACTTGGCGTTTATCGATATGAAAGTCGTTGGCGTCAGCCATGATTGTTTTCCAGGAATGCGGTGACCAGGGCAAGGAAGGCCTGAGGATGAGAGATGAACGGCGCATGCCCGCTGCCCTTGATGATCTCCACCTGGGCGTTGGGCAGCAAGGCCTTCACGGCGGGGGCGACGGCGGCGGGCACTAGCCTGTCGTGTTGGCCGAAGATGGACAGGACGGGACAGCGCAGGGCCGGCAACCGGTTGCGTAAATCCGCCGACTGCAATATCGCCAGACCGTCGTCCAGCGCCCGCGACCCCGGGGGCGGAAACCGCAACAGCGTTTGGCGCAACTGCCGCAAGGTGTCCCGCCCCGCCGTGCCGGGTGCGGCCTGCAAGGCGAGAAAGCGTTCCAAAGTGCCATGATAATCCTGGTGCAATGCCTGGGCGAAATCGTCGAGGACCGCCGGGTCCATGGCGTATGGCCAATCGTCAGTGGTAACGAAGCGCGGTGAGCTGGTCACCAGAATCAATTTCTCCACCCGCGCCGGCACACCGAGCGCCACCTGGGTGGCGATCATGCCCCCCAGGGACCAACCCAGCCACGCCGCCGGCGAAGGTGCCTCGTCGGCGACCTGCTGCGCGAACGCTGCGAGATCTTGCGCTCGCTGCGAAGCGGGGCTACGGCCGTGACCGGGCAGATCGATCAAAGTGACACGGTAGTCGTTCACTAATTGCCAGGCTAAATCCTTGAACACGTCGCCGTGCAGGCCCCAGCCGTGCAGCAGCACGATGTCGGGCCCCGATCCGAATTGTTGTACATGAAGACTCATAACAGGGTTTCCAGGGCGCTCAGCAGTTGATCCACCTGGGCCTCGCTGTGGTCGGCGGAGAGGGTGATGCGCAACCGTGCCGTGCCGGCGGGTACGGTGGGCGGTCGGATGGCGGTGACGTAGATGCCGCGGGTGCGCAGTGCCGCACTCATGGACAGGGCCGTTTGTGCATCGCCAACCACCAAGGGTTGGATCGGCGTTTCCGAGGGCATGAGGTTCGCGCCCAATTGCCCGGCGCCATGGCGAAAGCGGGCGATGAGCGCGCGGAGGTGGTCGCGGCGCCAGCCTTCCGCTTCGACGAGACGCAGGCTGGCGAGGGTGGCGTGGGCCACCGCCGGCGGCAACGCGGTGGTGTATATATAGGGACGCGCCCGCTGGATGAGATATTCGATGAGGTCTTCGTCGCCGGCGACGAAGGCACCGAAACTGCCGAAGGCCTTGCCCAGGGTGCCCATGAGGATGGGAACCGCCTGGAGGTCCAGGCCGAAATGTTCCAGCGTACCGCGCCCGGTTGCGCCCAGCACGCCCAGTCCGTGGGCATCATCCACCATCAGCCAGGCTTCGCTGCGTTGGGCCACCTCCGCCAGTTGCGGCAGCGGCGCCAGGTCGCCGTCCATGCTGAACACGCCGTCGCTGACGATCAGGCTGTGGCGTTCGGCGGTTTCCGATAACAGTTGCTGCAACTTTGCGGTGTCGCTGTGAGGATAGCGCTGCAGACGGGCGCCCGATAACAAACCCGCATCCAGCAGCGAGGCATGATTGAGGCGGTCTTCAAATATCCGGTCGCCGCGTCCCGCCAGCGCCGCCATGGTGCCGAGATTGGCCATGTAGCCGGTGGAAAATAACAAGGCGCGCGGCCGATGGGTGAACGCCGCCAGCGCCGCTTCCAATTCATGGTGCGGACGCTGATGGCCGGTGACCAGATGGGAGGCGCCGCTGCCCGCGCCGTATTTGTCCGCGCCCTCTTTGAGCGCGGCGACGACCTGGGGATGGTTGGCCAGCCCCAGATAATCGTTGCTGCAGAAGGATAGATAGCGCGCGCCGTCCACCACGATCTCCGCGCCTTGAGGACTGTCCGCCACGGCGCGGGTACGGTATAGATGCTCGGTATGCAGCCGCGCCAGTTCGGCGGCCAGGTCTCTCATGCGGCGGCGCTGTCCCCGGCTGCGGCACGGCGCTGCTGGGTATCGCCGCGGGGGCGTACCTTGAGATCGTCGAGCATGGTGAGATCGTCGTCCACTTGGCGGCCCTTGGTGGTGAGATAGTCGCCGATCATGATGCCGGAGGCGCCGGCGAAGAAGATCATGGCCTGCAGGTCGCGCAGGAAGTGGCGGCCCCCGGCGATGCGTATCTCCGCCTTGGGCAGCAAGTAGCGGAATACAGCGATCATATGCAGGATCTCCATCGGCTCCATGGGTTGCTGCTTGCCCATGGGCGTGCCGTCGATGGGGTTGAGGAAATTCAGCGGCACCGATTCCACCTTGAGATTACGCAGGGCCTCCGCCAGTTCGATGCGCTGGTCGAGGCTCTCGCCCATGCCCAGGATACCGCCGGCGCACACCCGCAGTCCGGCGTCCACCGCATTGCGGATGGTATCGATGTTTTCCTGATAGCTGTGGGTGGTACAGACATTATGGAAAAAACTCTCGGCGGTCTCGAGGTTGTGGTGGTAATTTTCCATGCCCATCTCCTTGAGCATCACCGCGGTGTCTTTGTCCAGGGCCCCGAGGCTGGCGCAGCGGCCGATGTCGGAGTGTTGTTCCATGGCATCGAAGTATTCGCGCAGTTGCGCGCGCTCTTTGTCGCCGCGCACGCCCCAGCCCTTGGATACCACACCGAAGTCGCTGGCACCCCACTCGCGGGCGCGGCGCGCCTGGCTGGCCAGTTGTTCGGCGGGGATGTAGTTGTATTTCGGCGCACTGGTCTGATGATGGCCGCTTTGGCCGCAGAAGGAGCAGTTTTCCGAGCAGTTGCCCGAGCGCACATTGGAGATGGCGCATACCTCGATTTCATCGCCGCGGAAGGTCTTGCGGATACGATCGGCGCCGGCCATCAGCCAGGGCAGGTAGTCGTGATCGAGGCGGATCATCCAGCGCCCTTCCTCCGCCGAAATTTCGCCACCGTCGAGGATGCGGTGGGTCAGGGTATCGATGCGCTGATAGATGCTGTTGTCCATAAGTGTGCCTTCCACCTCTTGGCTGTTGTGGGTTTCATGGCAGATGAAAGACGGGCTATGATGGTGCCTGCCGATCATAAGGAATTGACGGCCATCGATAACGGCGACGGACCGCCCCATGAGTAAACCTACTGAATATAATCGGTTTGTTTTTCCTGTCAACCATTCTGCGCTTTCTAAAGTTAACAGATGGCTTAGGAGTGGCCAGGAGTGGCTGTTCCCGCCGGTATGTACTTTATGCGGAAGCCAGGGTGAGAAGGGTCGGGATCTGTGCCGCGGTTGCGCTGGCGATCTGCCGGTTGTGGAGGTGGCCTGCCTCCGTTGTGGTGCGCCGTTGCCCATGGTGGGCGTCTGTGGACGTTGTCAGCGTCGTCCCCCTGCCTTCGATCGCGCGGAGGCGATCTGCCATTATCGGCCGCCGTTGGATGCCCTGATCAAGCGGCTTAAATTCAATGGTGATCTGCATCTTGCCCGTCTGTTGGGGGAGTTGATGGCGGACCGGTTGAACGGGAGTTTATCGATGTTGCCGGATGTCATCGTGCCGGTTCCCCTCCATATCAAGCGGCTGCGTGAGCGCGGTTTCAATCAGGCCCTGGAGTTGGCCCGCCCCATCGCCCGACGATTGGGGGTGGCGCTGGATTGGCGGCATGTGGTGCGGCTCCGCGCCACCGAACCGCAAAGCGATTTGCCGGCCAAGCAGCGCTCCCGCAACATCAGAGGAGCATTTGCCGTTGAGCAGGGATTTACGGCGGGGCGCGTCGCCATCGTGGACGATGTGATGACCACTGGGCATACGGCCAACGAATTGGCGGCGACGCTGCGGCGGGCCGGGGTGGTGGATATCAGCGTGTGGGTGTGCGCCCGGGCGGTGTTCGGACGCTAAGCCTTGTGCTACACTTTTCCACCCCACATTTGGGGTGTGTCTTCAGATCAGGCAGTGTCTATCCTTTAGGGTCCCGGATTTATAGTCATAGGAGTCTTCGATGTCTTTTCGACACCTTGTCGTCGCTGCGTTGTGCCTGGCCAGCGCCAATGCCATGGCCCAGACCTTCGATATCAATCTCAGTGGCGATGCCGCCATGCTGACCTACATGACGCCACTTGGCCAGCAGGGCTTCGGTCACGGCCAGTTGGAAGGCTCGGTGTTGTTCACCGACAACGATAATTTCTTGGGCGATGTAGGTTTCGGGGTGGTCGGCGCCGCGGGAACCGGCTCCCCCGGCTTGGTGGTGGGGGTGGGCGTCAAGTTGTACGGCGTGACTACCAAAAATAACGATGTCGCCGCCCTCGCCCTGAGCGGCCAGCTCGATTATGCCCCGCCGGCCCTGTCGCGTTTGCACGTCGGCGGGGAACTAAATCTGGCGCCGAGCATCGTTACGTTTATGGACGGTGATCAATTGACCGACGGCAGCCTGGAAGTGGGTTATGAAATCTTTCGTGACGCCATCGCCTATGTCGGCTACCGCCGTATCGAGGTACATATAAATAACGGCAACGACGTGACCGTGGACAGCGGCGGCTATTTGGGCGTTAAATTCCGGTTTTAGCGGTGTCTTAAGGAGGCGGCCGGAGTGGCCGTTAATATCTAGTTAGACAGGAAACCGTTCCAGGGAAGTGTTGCAAGCTATGCAAGTTGCCAAGCTAACACAGGATTATTACGGTTTTATCCGTCAGGCCGTCCCGCCTAACCAGCAGACGGGATCCCAGCAGACGGAGCCGAAACCCCCGCGTCCCGCCGTGCCCCCCGCCGAGCGCCTGGTGGAAGGCGAACTGCTCAGGAATCGCAACCGGCGTCCCGGTGACAATCTTGACGAAATCCTGCAGCGCGGGCGCTTTGCCGGCCATTCGGGCTCCCAGGCCGGGGACACCGGCGCCCAGGCGGCGCAGCGGGCCATCAATACCTATCTCGACTATGCGGTAGCACCGAACCCCGGCAGCGCCGGCCGGCCGCAGGTCGTCGACTATTACGCCTAGGCTCCTGAAGCGTATCATCCTTTACATTGGTTCACCCCAGGGGAGGCGGCTGCGTTGTGAATAACGACGAGCGTATGCGACTGCGCCAATTGCTGTTGGAGCATCGCTGGGCGGCATTGGCGACCTTGAATGAAGACGGCGCCCCGACGGTGTCGTTCGTGGCCTATGTCCCGGAGGCGGATTTCTCCGGTTTTCTCATCCATGTCAGCCGGCTTGCCGCCCATACCCAGTATCTATTGGCGCGGCCTCGGGTGGCCTTGGGCATCAGCGCCCCCGATTCCGGCGGGGAGGACCCTCAGTTACTGCCACGGGTCAGTATCCAGGGCCTGACGACGGTGATCCAGCGCGGGACGCCGGAATATACGGCGGCACGTGCCCACTATCTGGCGCGCCTGCCCGAGGCGGCGCAATTGTTCGGGTTCGAAGATTTTGTGTTGCTGCGGTTGCGGCCGGAGGAGGCGCGCTATGTGGGGGGATTCGCCCGCGCCTATAGCTTGAGCGGGGAACAGCTCGGGCAAGTGGCGTCATCGTGAAGGTACGGCATGGTCCGGTCCCCCGTAATTCGATCTACGCCGCTTGCACTCAATTGAACTGGTCGGCCAGCCAGGGCTTGATGAGCAGACTCAATAACAAGGCGATGAAATAGTCCTTATAGACCATCAGCGAGCCCATGTTGTCGGGCGCAAGGCTGATAAGGATCATGGCGGCGACCAGTAAGCTGATGCGAAACATAACGCTCTCCTTGGATTCAGTGGGCGCCGGGGCGCACCGAGTAGGCTACATATTGTCAGCCATGGCCGGGTGATGCTGTTACGTGGTTTACACCCCTGCTGTGAACCGGTTAGCAATTTGCAACGATAGCGGGGCTGAAACAGGCGATATGACGAAGGTGGATGTGCAGCATGTGGTGGCGGCGGTGGTGGTGAACGCCGCCGCGCAGGTGCTGGTGGCGCGGCGCCCCTTGGACCGCCATCAAGGCGGTTTATGGGAATTCCCCGGCGGCAAGGTGGAGGCGGGCGAGGAACCGCGTGCCACCCTTGCCCGCGAGTTGCATGAAGAGCTCGGCATTACGGTGCAGGGCGCGCGGCCGCTGATCAGGGTGCGCCATGACTATCCGGACAAGGCGGTGTTGTTGGACGTGTGGCGGGTCACGGCGTTCACCGGTGATCCCCATGGCCGCGAGGGTCAGCCCATCGCCTGGGTAGCACCCGGGGACTTGCCGAAGCGCGACTATCCCGCCGCCAATCGGCCCATCGTCACCGCAGCGCGACTGCCGCCGCTTTATCTGGTCACGCCGGAGCCTCATGACGGTGCGGCGTTCCTCCACAGGCTGGAGGCATTGTTGGCGGCGGGCATCGGCCTAGTGCAATTGCGCGCCAAGGGCCTCGAAGCGGGGGCCTATGCCAGCTTGGCCAAACGGGCCGTTGCGCTGTGCGAGAAGAGGGGAGCGCAGTTGTTGTTGAATGCGCCGCCATCGCTGGTGGAGGAGACCGGTGCCGCGGGGGTTCATCTCACCAGTGCGCGCTTGATGGCCCTCCAGGAGCGGCCTTTAAGCGATGGACTGTGGGTGGCGGCCTCCTGCCACAATGAACAGGAACTGGCCCATGCCTGCCGTATCGGCTTGGACTTTGTCGTCGTGGCGCCGGTGTTTGCGACCGCCAGTCATCCGGCGGCTCGGCCACTGACCTGGCAGGGATTGCAGTCGCTCACTGAGTTGGCTGCCGTCCCGGTGTACGCCCTAGGCGGGATGCGCTTGGCGCATCTCGCGACGGCCTGGGATCACGGTGCGCAAGGCATCGCGGCCATTTCGGGCTTGTGGGATGACGAACAGGCGGGCGGGTTAATCGCGCAGGCGCTGCGCAGCTAGCTTCAGTGCGAGGCGTCGCCTGAGCCGTCTTCGCTTGGGGCGGGTTCTTTACCGGAGATGCGGTGTTCCTCACCGGCCCACTTGCCCAGGTCTATGAGTCGGCAGCGGTCGCTGCAAAAGGGCCGCCACGCCTGTTGCTCGCTCCACTCCACCTTTTTGCCGCAGGTGGGACAGTTGACCAAGATGCTCATATCATGCAGCAGGTGAGTTTGAACGGTACGTCCTGGGTGGTTTGCGTCGCGCGTCCGTCGGGCAGGAACTCCAGGAAACGCAAGGTGAAGCGATGGCGGCCACCGCTGATCTCCGCGTAATAAGGCGCCTCGGCGGGGATGGTCACCCTCACCAATTGGCAAGGCGCGTTGGGGTCCAGCATCTTTTGGAAGAATCCTTCGTGGGCCATTTCCTGGGAGGAATTGGCGCTCTCGCGGACCAGCCGCAACAGCATCAGGATGGACAGCTGGATCGGCTCGAAGACTTTTATCCAGCGGCGCAGATCGGCGATGCGGTTTTCCGCCGGCCGTTGCAGCCAGAAATGATAGCCGGGCAGGTCGAAGTCGCAGGTGCCGCCGGGGATGCTGATGCGCTGTTTGATGCTGTTTAAGAATTCATTCTGCCTTAGTTCTTGTCCGACCTGACCGTGTAAGGCATGCATGCGGTCCGCCAGGGTATCGAACTCGTCGAGAAGTTGGCTCAAGCGCGACCGATCGACTCCCGGGGCATGTTCCAGCGCCGCCAGGGTGGTCATTTGCCGTTCCAATTCCTTCATGACCTCGGTCTTGAGGTCGGTGCGGTTGAAGATGTTCAGGATATCCAGCAGGCTGGCCAAGGCGTTGCGGCTGTCCCACAGGGTCGGTCCCTCGAGGCGCGCGAAAAATTCATTGAATAGAAACTCCAGGCGAAGGAAGGTGCGTACTCTTTCGCTGAGCGGTTGTTCGTAAATGACTTTTGACACGGGTCGTCTTTAACTGGTTGATTGCGTAAGCCACGGAATAATAACCCACCTTCATCCGCCTAATCCTTTCAAGGCGGGTGTTTAGCGCCGTATTCCGGTTAGTTTACGGCATTGAGGCGAATGGTGTAAGGGATTTAAGGTTTCTCCGGGGAGGGCCGCGCGGCCAGGGCCAGGTAGCGGCTGTGTAGCGCGGATACCTGTCGCTGGAGATGGGTGAGATCGCCGTCGTTGACGATGATGTCGCTGGCGCCGCGCAGGCGCTCGGCGCGGCCGAGCTGGGTGCGGAGGACGGCCTCGAGGGTTTCATCCTCCATGCCGCCGCGCCGTTTCACCCGTTGCCGTTGCAGGGATTCCGGCGCGTCCACCACCAGCACCCGGTCGACCATGGCGGTGGCTCCCGTCTCAAGGAGCAGAGGGATGACTAGGACGCAATAAGGGGTGTCCAGTGCTTGAATGCGGCGGCGCATCTCGGCGTAGATGCGGGGGTGGAGGATGGCCTCCAGGCGCCGCCGTTGTTGCGGGTCGGCGAAGACCTGGCGGCGAAGCCGGGATCGATCCAGGGTACCGTCCTCCAGGATCATCTCGGGACCAAAGGCGGCGGCGATCTCGCCCAGGGCTGGGCTGCCCGGCACCACCAGTTCCCGGGAAATCCGGTCAGAGTCGATGACCGGGACGTCCAACTGCGCAATATATTCGGCGACGGTGGATTTCCCGCTGCCGATACCGCCGGTGAGACCTATGATCAACATAAGGGTAGGTTAAGGAGCCGGCGTCCGCTCCGCAAGCGGGAGAAACTGCTTAGCTCGGCAGACCCAGTAAGCTGAAATAGCGGTGAATGATGTCATGCCCCCACAGCAGGCTCAGCCAGCCCGCCGCCGCCAGATAGGGGCCGAAGGGGATGGGGATATTCCTGTCGCGGCCGCGGAACAGGATCAGGGTGACCCCGACTACGGCGCCTACCACCGATGACAGCAGGATGACCACCGGCAAGGCCTGCCAGCCCATCCAGGCGCCCAGCATGGCCAGGAGTTTGAAGTCCCCATACCCCATGCCCTCTTTGCCGGTGGCCCATTTAAACAAAATGTAAATCGTCCACAGGCTGAGGTAGCCCGCCAGCGCGCCGATGATGCTGGCGGCGCTGTTGGTGAATAGCCCGAACAGGCTGAGCAACAAGCCGATCCATAGGAAGGGCAAAGTGATATCGTCGGGCAACAGCTGGTGATCGAAGTCGATGAGGCTCAAGGCGATGAGGGCCCAGGTCAGCGCCAGGGCCGCACCCGCCGCCCAGCCGAATCCGAAGTGCCATGCCGTGATGCCGGAGAGCAGGGCGGTGGCGAATTCCACCAGCGGGTAACGTGCAGAGATGGGTTTGCCGCAGCCGGCGCAGCGGCCCCGTAGCCACAGATAACTGATCACTGGGATATTTTCCAGGGCGGAGATGGCATGGCCGCAATGGGGGCAGCGTGAGCGGGGGGTGGCCAAGTTGAACGGTTCCACTTCCTTGCCGGCGTCCGCGGGCGTGGGGGGGATGTCCATCAGTTCCCGGCACTGGGCGCGCCACGCCCGTTCCATCATGAGGGGCAGGCGATGGATGACCACGTTGAGGAAGCTGCCTACCAGCAGCCCCAGGACAGCCGCCGCGACAGTAAAGGCCCCCGGATTGACGGTGAGGTAAGCGGCTAAGGCCGTCACCGAACACCTAAGGGGTCGGCGTCGGCTATGCGACGGGGGATGACGGCTTCCTTGCCCATGGGGATGTGTTTCGGGGCCTATACCACCTCGCCCATCTTGAAGATGGGAAGGTACATGGCGATGACCAGGCCGCCGATGATGACGCCGAGGAAGGCCATGATCATCGGTTCCAACAGGCTGCTCAGGCCGTCCACGGCATTGTCCACTTCTTCTTCATAGAAGTCCGCTACCTTGGACAGCATGGCATCGATGGAGCCGGCCTCTTCACCGATGGCCACCATCTGTACCACCATGTTGGGAAACAGTCCCGATTGGCGCATGGCCAGCTGCAGCGAGACGCCGGTGGCGACTTCATCGCGCATCTTTAGGACGGCGTTACTGTAGATGATATTGCCGGCCGCACCCGCCACCGTGGTCATGGCCTCCACCAGGGGCACGCCGGCGGCGAACATGGTGGCGAGGGTGCGGGCAAAACGGGCGATGGCGGCCTTGTTGATGATGGGGCCGAGGATGGGAAGTTGCAGGCTTAGCCGGTCCAGGAAATGGTTGAATTTGGGGAAACGTTTCTTGCTTTCAGAGAAAGCGAAGACAGCGCCGACTATCACCCCAAGCATCGCCCACCAATAGGCCTGCACGAAATTGGACATGGCGATGACCATCAGGGTCATGGCGGGGAGGTCGGCACCGAAGCCTGTGAAAAGTGCCGCGAACTGGGGTACCACGTAGTACAAGAGAATGACGGTCACGATGAAGGCGGCGATGATTACCGCGGCAGGGTAGAACATGGCCTTTTTGATCTTGCCCTTGATGGCCTCTACCTTTTCCTTGTAAAGGGCGATCTTGTGCAGCAGGGTTTCCAGGATACCGGCCTGCTCGCCGGCACGCACCAGATTGCAATATAGTTCATCGAAATAACGGGGGTGCTTGGCCAGCGCCTCGGAAAGGGAACTGCCGCCCTCCACATCGGCCTTGACGGTCATGATCAGTGTCTGCATGGACGGATTATCGTGGCCGCGGCCGATGATCTCGAAGGACTGTACCAGCGGAACGCCGGAACTCATCATGGTGGCCATCTGGCGGCTGAAGACGGCGATATCCTTGGGGATGATCTTCTTGGTCTTTCTGCCAAACAGCGACTTGGGTTTTTTCTTGACCTTGAGGGGGTTGATGCCTTGTCGGCGCAACTCCGCCTTGACCAGCGCGATGCTGACCCCTTTGGTTTCACCCTTGGTGCGGGAGCCCTTTTTATCGGTGCCTTCCCATAAATATAGATCTTGATTGAGTGCTTTCTCTGCCACTGTCCTATACCGTAATTACGCGATTGAGTTCTTCCAGGCTGGTGAGGCCCGCACTGACCTTGCGCAGCCCCGATTTCCGTAAATCGGCGATGCCTTCCTTTTCGGCCTGCGCCGCCAGCATCAGGGCGTCGCAATTTTCCATGATCAGCCTTGCCATATTCTCCGATATCGGCATGACCTGATAAATACCTACCCGGCCTTTATAGCCGTCACTGCATTTATCGCATCCCATGGCCTTATAAACCGTGATGTCCCCCACATCATCCTCGGAAAATCCTTCCTCTACCAAGGCCTCGGGCGGGACGTAGGCGGGCTGCTTGCAATGGGGACACAGACGTCGCGCCAGGCGCTGGGCCACGATGAGTGATACCGCCGTCGCAATATTAAACGGCGGCACGCCCATATTGGCAAGACGGTTGAGCGTCTGGGGCGCGTCATTGGTATGCAGCGTGGAAAATACCATATGCCCGGTCTGTGCCGCCTTGATGGCGATCTCGGCGGTTTCGATATCGCGGATCTCACCGACCATGATGACGTCAGGGTCCTGGCGAAGGAAGGCTCGCAGCGCCGAGGCGAAGGTGAGACCCACCTTGGGATTGACATTGACCTGATTGACCCCCGGCAGGTTGATTTCCGCCGGGTCTTCCGCCGTGGAGATATTGCGGTCCTCGCTGTTGAGGATGTTGAGGCAGGTATAGAGGGTCACGGTCTTGCCGCTGCCGGTGGGTCCGGTGACCAACACCATGCCATTGGGCTGGTGGACCGCCTGGAGCAGCTGTTGTTTCTGGTCATCCTCGAAACCCAGGGCGTCGACGCCCAGCTGGGCACTGGTGGGGTCGAGGATACGCAACACGATCTTTTCGCCGTACAGGGTCGGGCAAGTGTTGACGCGGAAATCGATGGCGCGGTTCTTGGAAAGCGTCATTTTGATGCGGCCGTCCTGAGGAACGCGGCGCTCGGAGATGTCGAGGCGCGACATCACCTTGATGCGGGCCGATAATTTATTGGCCAGAGACGTCGGCGGCGAGGCGACTTCGCGCAAGATGCCGTCCTGGCGGAAACGTACCCGGTATTTCTTCTCATAAGGCTCGAAGTGAATATCCGAGGCGCCTTTATTGATGGCGTCGAGCAATACCTTATTGATGAAGCGCACCACCGGGGTATCGTCCACCTCCGCTTCACTGATGTCTCCACCGACGTCTTCTTCCCCTCCGCTGATCTCCAGGTCGTCCAGTGAGCTGTCGCTCAGGTCGGCCATGGCGCTTGTATCTTCGCCATCCAGGGCGCCTTCGATCAGCTTGCTCAGGTGATCCTGTTCCGCCACGACGGCTTGGGCGTTAAGACCGGTTTGGAACTTGATCTCATCCAGGGCCTGGAGATTGGTGGGGTCTGCAATCGCCACGTACAAGTGATTGCCGCGCTTGAAGAGGGGCAAGGCCTGGTGTTTGCGCACCAGTTTTTCGTCCACCAGCTTGGTGGCGAGCGACTCCGTGTCGATGGTGGTGATATCGAAGACGGGAACGCCGAATTCATAGGCGCCGGTCTCGGCGATGTTATACGCGTCCAGGGTTTTGCTTTCCACCAGCTCTGCGACGAAAGAGATGCTTTTCTTGGCGGCCTCTTCCTGCGCCTGGCGGGCCTGATCCTCCGACAATAGGCCGTTTGCCACCAACTTGCGGGCCAGGCCGCTGAGGCGGGGGGAGTGATCCATTGCGGAGGCGGTGTTCGTCATGTCCTTGGCCTGATTACTTCCACTGTGCCTATATCGGTTTATAGAGGGGAATTGTTTAGCTAAAAATTAACTCAGATCCTAGGGCGCATTATGGCTCGCAGCCAGTGAATCCAAGGAGAACGCCGTTTGGCATTGACGAGGAATAGAGGGTAGAGTGATTCGCTACGCGATGCTCCTCGCTGATCGGCGCCCTGCCTGTTACTCCTTAAGCGTGACGCAAAAAAACATGCCCCGCCGAGGCGGGGCATGGTGCTTACGCTCTGCCAAGATTAACGGCAGTTTGCAGGCCGATATTTCGGCAGGACGGTGCCGCCTGTGCAGTCCCAGGTCAACTGACCCGTGCCCACGTCGGTCGGGACAAAGGTTACAGTGCCCGCTGCGTTGGGGACGATGGAGGTCACCGTGACTACCCCAGTGTCAGCAATCGTGACGCCGGAAACATAATCGGTTTGTCCCGGGAATGTATAACCGGATTTCGCGGCTGTGAAGTTGGCCAAACCGCCCAACGAAGATACCGTTTCCGAAACCGCGGTCTTGGCCGGTGCCGCCATGTCCATCACTTCGGTTACTTTCGCGCGGGTGATGTAATCCTGGTAAGCGGGAATGGCAATCGCTGCCAGAATACCGATGATCGCGACCACGATCATCAATTCAATCAGGGTAAAACCTTTTTGTGTCGTTTTCATCTTTCTATCTCCGTAAATTGACTGGTGTTTAGTTTAAGCTTGGTTGGCTCCGGGCTTCCCGAGGGCCGCTTTCAGGGGAATCCTGGAGCGCTGCCGGGGCCGCCATTGCCTTGCCTAAACAAAAGCAGAATGCATGCCAAATTGGCAACGAAAGGCCCGGAAATGGCTTGGGCCGCTGGAAAACAGCTTGAAAATGTGAACTGGTTCACAATTGTGAAGGGAATGAACCGGGCGTGCAAGAGCCGACCGGGCTTTTAGGGTGTTGCGGCATGGGGTGAACCGGATAAATATGGGGAAGGTGACTGACGCAATGCGTCACATTGTGACCAGGATAGGCCGTTGAGTGTGACGCTTGCACGGAAAATTAGGCCGCAAAGGCGTAGCGGTCGATTATGACGCCGGGCGGGCAACCGGCGATGGGCGCGCTTATAGACTCAGTCCAGCCCCAGTTTTTTGAGACGATAGCGCAGCGCCCGGAAGGTGATGCCCAGCAGTTTGGCCGCCGCGGTCTTATTATAGCGGGTCTGCTCCAGGGCCTTGACGATGGTTTCTTTCTCTATGGTGTCCAGAAAGGGTTCCAGCGCCACCGCTCCGGTTTCCGCCGGCGAGGCGGGTGCGGCAGTCCCGGTCGGCAGGCGCAGATCGGCTTCTTGAATCACGTTGCCTTCGCAGAGGGTGATGGCCCGTTCCAGAATATTTTCCAGTTCCCGCACGTTGCCGGGAAAGGGATAGGCCAGCAGCGCGTTCATGGCCCCTTCGCTTAAGGTGGGCGTGGGTAAACCGCTTTGTTCGGCCAGTCGCTCGAGGATGTGATTGGCGAGTACCGGGATGTCCTCGCTGCGTTCGCGCAGGCTGGGTACATGCAGTTCGATGACGTTGATGCGGTAGAACAGATCCTGGCGGAATTCGCCCGTTTCCACCAGTGCCGCCAGATCCTTGTGGGTGGCGCTCAGGATGCGCACGTCGACGGGCGTTTCTTTTTGCGTGCCGATGGGGCGCACCGATTTTTCCTGGATGACGCGCAACAGCTTCACCTGCATATGCAGGGGCAAGTCGGCCACTTCGTCCAGAAACAGGGTGCCGCCGTTGGCGGCCTGGAACAGGCCGTCCTTATCGGCCACGGCGCCGGTGAAGCTGCCCTTTTTATGGCCGAAGAATTCGCTTTCCATGAGTTCACCGGGGATGGCACCGCAATTGACGGGGATGAAGGGCTTGTCGGCGCGCGGCCCCTTGTCGTGGATCAGGCGCGCCACCAGTTCTTTGCCGACTCCCGACTCGCCGCTGATATATACCGGCGCCTGGCTGCGTGCCAGCTTGGCGATGGTGTCTTGCATGCTTTTGATGACCGTCGATGCGCCGAGCAGGCCGGGATAAGCCTGGCGGGGAGTCTTCGTCTGAGTTTGCGACAGCTTCAGCGCGGTACTGACCAGATTGCGCAACACCTGCAAGTCAACCGGCTTGGAGACGAAGTCAAAGGCCCCGGTCTTGAGGGCGCTGATGGCCGCTTCCATGTTGCCGTGGGCGGTGATGACCGCGACGGGCGTGTCCGTATAGTTCTTTTGGATATGCTCGACCAGATCGATGCCGTTGCCGTCCGGCAGGCGCATATCGGTGAGGCACAAATCGAAATGACGCTCCTCCAGCAGCGCGCGGGCCACGGCGAGATTCTCCGCCGTGCTCGAGGCAATGCCCATGCGCTCAAGGGTGATCTCGAGCAATTCCCGGATATCCGGCTCGTCGTCGACTACCAGGGCTGTAGGTCGAATCGTGCTCACGTCAGCTGTTTCCTCCTCGGATCGGCAAAGATGATACGAAAACAACTGCCTCCACCGGGCGCCGGTATGTAATTGAGGCGCGCCTGATTAGATTCGCACAGCTCGCGTGAGATGTACAAGCCGAGGCCGGTCCCCTTGGGTTCGGTGGTGAAAAAAGGCTCGAAGATATGATTCTGCGCCTCCTGTGTCACGCCGGCACCGATGTCGATCACTTCCAGAAAGGGATTGGCCGATTCGCCGGTGGTCCCGCCGTGCAGTTTCAATTGGGGAACGCCGGTTTGTTCCAGGCTGTACCGCAAGCCGTTATGACAGAGATTCCACAGTACCTGATTTAGCTGTGAGGGGTCGATGCGTACCACGGTATCCGGTGGCGTGATATCTACGGTGATATGGCGTGGATCCACTCCTTGGGTATTGCAAAAGGTGGTGATGAAATCCTGCAGCCAGGGTTCGAGCTGGAACTCTTCAGGATGAGATCGCTGGCGGCGGCTGAGTTGCAATATATTTTCGACGATGTCGTTCATGCGCTGGGAGTGCTGCCGGATGATATCGGTAAGGCGCGTATCGCCTTCCCCCAGTTGCGGTGATTCCGCCAGGAGTTGTCCGGCATGACTGATGGCGGCGAGGGGGTTTCGTATCTCATGGGCGATACTGGCGGTGAGCCGGCCCAAGGAGGCGAGCTTCATCTGTTGCGCCTGTTGCGCGGTGGCGGAGGTGTCTTCCAGAAAGATCAGGGTGCCCGCTGCGCCCAGCTTGGCGAAGCGCGGCATGACTTCCGGGCTGGCCGGGTCTGGCTGAAAGGCCTGGATCTCGCGCTCGGGGTTTTCTTGCCACAGAACCAGATAGGCCGCCAGTGGCGGTGAAAGTTCGGCCAGGCGTTGCGATGAGGGGTGGGTTGAAATCCCCAAGAGATGCCATGCCGATTCATTGATCAGTCTTACGAGGTGCTGCGGGTCGATGATGATGACGCCGGTTTGCATGCGTTGAATCACGTATTCGGTGAGTTGCTGCATGTTGGCGAGATCGACGCCCCGTTGGGCGGCCAGTGCCTCGCTCTCATGGGCCCGTTTCGCCAGAAGATAGGCCAAGATCGCCGTGGTGAAGAAGGTGACGCCTAAAATGCCGGCCTGGGTGAAACTGGGTCCGGCGGCGGCGTGGCTGATCAAGATATAGAACTCTTCCCCCAACAGGCCGAGCGCGGTGATGGCGGCATAGAGGATCGCCATTTGCATACTCATCAGCATGGCACCGCCGGCCAGGGCCACGATCAACAAGCTGCCGAGGCCGCTGCGGACACCGCCGCTCACATA
>CAZOTG010000006.1:0-22980 GCA_964582585.1 uncultured Chromatiaceae bacterium
GGTTCTGTTCGTTCATCCCCACATCTATGGCTCCCTCGGAGGGACTCGAACCCCCAACCTACTGATTCGAAGAACTAGGCTTCGGCTTCCAAGGCATCTATGGGCTCCATACAGTCTATGGGCTCTATGAAATGAACCTAAGTTGTTCCATACAGTCTATGGCGTCTATGGCGTACTAAGCATTCTGCACCGGAACTGCACCCGAAGTGCACCGGGATTGCACCGAAGAAGCACCCTGTAAAGAATCCGAAAGCGGGGCAGGGGAAGGCGACTCGAGTGGCTACTGCAGGCCTTGTGAAGACTTTCACAAGCCGATTTGGTCGGGCGATTGGAGCATGATGTCAAGTAGCTTGATGACCGGCCGGTCCTTGAGGACCGGCCGGTCATCTTTTCGGCGGGCAAGGGAGCGCGGCTTACGAGAGGGCGGGTTCGGCCTAAGCTGCCGGCCGCGGCAGGCCCGCTTCGGTAACAAGGCGTGGGACGATGTCCTCCCAGTGGACGGCCATGATGTGCCGCCCGGCGATGACCTGGGTGGCCTGCAGCTTCTCGATCGTTTCAAGGGCGATCGCTGCGCCGGCTTCCTGCTGGCCATCCTTGCCGTCGGCCTCATCCATCCGCCGAATAAACACATCGGGAATCTTCACCCCCGGAACGCTGTTGGCCATGAAATGCGCGGCTCGGGCACTCTTGAGCCGCACCAGGGCGGCCAGTACGTAGACCTTGTCGAGCAGGTTGCGCTTGTCTAGGGCGTCGAGCCTGGTTTCACGCCCCGCCCGCGAACCGTCAATGGGAGCGTTGATCTCGAGCAGGCGATCCTGAATGCCGAGGCGCTCAGCGCACCGGTAGATCATGTACCAAGTGCACGGCCGGGATGGATCGACCTCGCAGTGCTCTGGAGAAGCGCCGCCGCACAGGCCTTTTGTGCAGGTCATGGGGCAGGCGAAGGCGGTCTCCTGGAGGTGGCAGTTGCCGCACATGCGGCAGCCGAACGAGATGCTCTTGATATCGCGCTCGGCGGCTGTGAGCAACCGCATCGGCAGGGAAATGTCGTCCCGGCGAACCGGGTAGAAAGGAGGTAGATAGCGACGCGGCGAAAAAATGGGCATCAGGAAGCTTCGCGCGGCCATGCCCGCAGACTACTGACATAACTCAGAATCGACACGGACGAATATCACTATTTTGCCGCAAGCGAGGGCCCTAGACTGGTGACAGTCGTCAGACCTCTATCGTCCGGCATCCGCAGAGCGGAGACCAACCTGCCTTAGATGATTGACATCACCGGAGCCAGCCAATGATTGAACGGTCGGTGCCTCTCGTTGAGCAGGTCAAGAACTACCTGCTCGATCGCATCGCCGCGGGGGGGTACTCAGAATCAGGTGGACGCCTTCCGTCCGAACACCAACTCTCGGCTGAGTTAGACGTAAGTCGGTCCACGGTTCGAGAAGCTTTGTCTCAGCTCGCACGACAGGGGACGGTCATACGCCGACACGGGATCGGAACCTTTGTCAATCAACACGCGCGGCATCTCACATCCTCGATCAACGAAGTTGTCGAATTCCATGAGATGATCACCAACCAAGGCTACGATTCCGATGTTCATTTGATAGGGGTGGAGATTCAGCCTGCCGGTAAGAAGGCAGCCGAGCTCGGCCTGGCAACAGACGATGATGTCGTGGTTGTGGACAAGGTATTCCTCGCCGGCGGCAACCCGGTCATCTTCTGTCGGAACACAGTTGCCCTCGCATTGATTCCGAAGGAGTTCCGAAAGGGGCTCACTTCGGATTCCGCATGGCGGGAGCCTATCTACAAGGTTCTGCTGGAGCGTTGCCACGAAGATGTCATGCATCACGTGGCCAGGATCCGAGCCACCACCGCAGGTCGACGTCTTGCAGAGACGCTGGCTTGCTCTTCGGGTCATCCCCTGCTCTTCATATCAGAAGTCGGCTACAACGTTGATCAGAAGCCGGTCGTCTTGTGCCTCGAATACTACCGTGACGACTTGATCCATTTCCACGCGGTGCGGGGTCTGGTGCGACCCTTTTCGTGGGAAGCCGACTAGAACAGATCGGAGTACTGAATTTGCCCCAAGCGCGTGGCGGCGGGTCGCATCAAGGAAATGATAGCCAAGAAGCCCAGGACGGTGCGTTCGTCATCTTCCAACCTTCGGGTCAGAGGGGGCGCGTCCCCATGGGGGTCTCCTTGCTGGATGCAGCCAATCAGCTTGGCGTTGGACTGGAGAGTCTCTGCCGGGGGGTGCAGACCTGTGGTAAGTGCCGGGTTCGCATCGAGGAGGGCACCTTCGAGAAGGAAGGGGTGGTCTCCAGTCGCAAACACGTTTCGGAGATGAAAGACACGGAACGGGCACACTTGGACGTACTTGGGACAACCGATGAGGAGCGTCTGGCGTGTGCCACGACCGTCCACGGCGATCTCGTGGTCTTCGTGCCGGAGCAAAATCGGACAAACAAACAGATCGTTCGCAAAGAGGCAGGCACTCAAGTCATCGACCTGGAGCCAGCGATTCGTCTGTTCTGCCTGGATGTTCCGCCAGCCGATCTTTCCGACGAGGGACGGGGGGACCTCGAACGCCTGACGGCCGCTTTGCAGAGTCAGTTTGACTTGGGTCAGCTCTCGGTCGACTACCCAGTATTGCAGAATTTGCAGCAGGCTCTTAGGCAAGAGGATTGGCGGGTAACCGTGACGCTCTGGCAGGACCGGGAAATCGTCAGGGTTCAGCCCGGGATCCATGACACGGCGTTGGGTTTGGCCGTTGATATCGGGTCGACAAGCGTTGCGGCTTATCTATGCGATCTCAGAACGGGTCAAGTTTTGACCACAGAGTCAGACATGAACCCCCAGATCGTGTACGGCGAGGACATCATGTCCCGCATCAGCTATGTTCAGGAGCACGAGGACGGCCTAAGAGTGCTCAAGGACGCCATCCTCGAGACGCTCATGACCCTTGCTGAGCAGGCTGTTGCCAAGACCGAGTTCGAATTGGGTGATATCGTCGACGTGGTCTTGGTGGGGAACACCGTCATGCATCATCTTGTGCTCGGAATCGATCCAACCTATCTGGGAGGTTCCCCGTTCCCCACATGTTTGTGCAGCCCCATGGACGTCAAAGCCCGTGATCTGGGCTTGAACTTCAACGTTGGGTGTCATGTGCACGTCCTGCCCGTGAAGGCGAGCTACGTAGGCGCTGACAACATGGCCGTTGTCCTTGCCGAGGCACCTCACGAGCAGGACGACATCATGCTGATCATAGATGTGGGAACCAATGGCGAGATTCTGCTTGGATCTAGGGATCGGTTGTTGTCGGCGTCAAGCCCAACTGGACCGGCGTTTGAGGGTGCCCAAATAACCTTCGGTATGCGAGCTGCTGAGGGAGCGATTGAGCGCGTTGAGATCGATCCAAACACCCTCGAGACCCGCTTCCAGGTCATCGGCAGAGAGGGCTGGAGCGATGATTGGCAGGATCCGAACGCCGACCCATGGATATACGTGGATGGTCGTCGCAAACGCCGTCGGCCGATAGTCACGCCAGTGCTCGCTCAGGGGATCTGCGGCTCGGGGATCATTGACGCTGTTGCAGAGATGTTGAAGAGTGGCGTGCTCCTTCCTTCAGGGGCATTCAACTCCGAACGCGAGGGCGACCGCATTGTGACCTCGAACGGTCTTCCAGCGTTCATCCTGGCGCATGCTGATCAGACGGCTTTTGGTCGTGACATCGTCATCACGATCGCCGACGTGAGGGCGCTGCAATTGGCCAAAGCCGCCCTTTATGCGGGCTCTCGGATCCTGATGGAGAGACTGGGGGTCGACCACGTCGACAAAGTGGTCCTGGCAGGTGCCTTTGGAAGCTACATCAACAAGGCGAGTGCTCTGGTCCTCGGCCTCTTCCCGGATTGTGAACTGGACAGTGTATCTGCGGTAGGCAACGCCGCTGGAGACGGTGCACGTATCGCCTTGCTCAATCGCAGCAAACGAAACGAGATCGAGCGAATCGCACGCTGGATCGAACATGTGCAGATACCCATGGCAGGAGAGTTCCAAGAGATCTTTATCAACTCCCTCGCCATGCCGCACGCCACTGACGCGTTTGGCCACGCGCGAGCATTGATAGAGTCAGAAGGCGCATCGTAGGGGAGCAATTCACAGGAGTACGAATGGACACAGTACTATCAGGAAAGAGCGGCGCCCAGGTCATTATTGGCAGCCACCGACCGACAGTTCTCATCGGCGAACGCATCAATCCCGGAGGAGGTTCTCGCAAGAAACTGACCCGGGCGTTGGTCGATCGCGATGCTGAATACATCCAGGCGGAAGCGCTGACCCAGGTCGAGGCTGGGGCCGATATCCTTGACATCAATATCCAGGCAGCAGACGTCACGGATGAGCCTGAGACCCTGGCGTGGGCCATTGAGACAGTGGCTGATGTCGTGGAGGTTCCCTTCTCGATCGACACTAACAATCCGGAGGCGCTCAAAGTAGCGCTCGAATCTGCGCCCGGTCGCCCCATGGTCAACTCGGTCAATGGTGAGGCGAGTTCACTTGACCAGGTCCTGCCTCTTGTCGCCGAACACCACTGTGTGGTGATCGGGCTGGCGATGGACGAGTCCGGCATTCCCGACGCCGCCAGGGGCCGCTTTGAAGCCGCCCAGAGACTGGTTCGGCGGGCCGAGGCCTATGGCATTGAGCCGCAGGATTTCTTGATCGACACACTGACCCTTACCGTTGGCGCCGATCACACGGCCGCGTGGACGGCTCTTGAGGCAATGGAGCTTGTTGCCCAGGAACTAGGCATGAATCTGACGGCCGGCGCCAGCAATGTCTCATTTGGATTGCCGCGTCGAGGGATGATCAACGCCGCCTACCTGCCGATGGCGATCGCTAAAGGCTTGAACAGCGCCATCGTCGATTCGGCCAAGGTGCGTTCGCTTATCAGGGCAGCCGACTTGCTGGCCGGCCGTGATGAGCACGCCGCACGGTACCTGTCCGATTTCCGCCAGGAAATGGAGGCCCAGTCTCAAGAGGGATAGATCCGTGGAGGCCTTGGGGTTGGGCTAAGACTCTGGCTCAGATCCACGACGCAGCTGGAAGCTGGACGCCGACCTTCAGGGCGGCTCCACACCCAGAGGCACAAATAGTGGAATTCATAGCATAGTCACAAGACTGGAAGGAAATGACGAATGGCTGATAAGGATGAATCCCTGAAGCAAGCGGGGGCTGACCTGGAAAAGGCGATGATGTCGGCAGAGACCGGCAAAGGGGTAGAGATCGCCCAGTCGATGCTGGACAAGGGGTTGTCCCCATCGCAATTCTTCGTTGAGGTGCTTCAACCCGTTCTGTATGAAATTGGGAAACGCTTTGAACGTCTTGAGATCTTTCTGCCGGAGTTGATGAAGGCCGCCAAGGTCGCCAAGGCAATTCAGGCTGAAGTCCTTGAGCCGTCTCTTCGTTCCGGCAAGGGGGAGACCACGTCCGTCGGCAGCGTCGTGATTGGGACCTGCAAGGGCGACATCCATGACATCGGCAAGAACATGGTGGCGCTGATGCTTCAGGTGAACGGTTTCAAGGTTTATGATCTGGGCACAGATGTATCCGCCCAGTCCTTTATTGATGCCGCAAGGGAGCATGAGGCCAAGATCATTGCAATGTCATCGCTGTTGACCACATCGATGCCGTACATGGGAGACTTGACAAAGCGGCTTGAAGGCCTGGGTCTGCGCAAGGAGTATCGAGTGATTGTGGGCGGTGCTCCCGTCACCCAGGCCTATGCCGATCGTATCGGTGCTGATGCCTATGGTTCGGATGCCGTCAGCGCCGTCCAGCAGTGCCTGTCGCTCGCCAAGTCGACGATGCAATCCTAACTCGGAGGCAGAATCCATGAGGAACGCTGTTCGATTGCTCGATGTACTCGATAGGATGGAGTCGGGCCCCATCATCGAAGAAGAGATCTTCGATATGGAGTTGGTTCCAAGCACAATGGCCGCGCTGCAGAAGAAGTACGACATACATATAGCGGCTGATGCGGCGATCGTACCCGAGGATGATGCCTTTGCGGATCGTTTGTTTGAAGCCGGCTTGGAGATGGCCGAGACATTGGGAGTGTTCTGCACGGACACGGGCAGACGGATGGTCTGGAGCCGGAATGAAATCCTCGATGCTATCGGACTTGCCCCAAGCGAGTTGACGATCGGGGAATTCCCTGATGCCCATACTCAGGTCAAGCGATTCCCGGAAGATGCCGCTCGGGTGACGATTAAGGGGGGGCCGGTGGGGACCCCGTCACCCGAACAACTGTATCTCGCGATCCAGCAGAGCTATGCTCAAGAGCCGCTTGTAGATTTGATGATCGACGGCAGCTTGGAGACAGTGTATGGACGGGAGGGCCGCAGCCATTCGCCGTGGGAGCTCTTGATGGCGTGGCACGAGATGGAGATGGTTCTGACCGCGGTCGCCCGAGCTGGTCGACCCGGTTTAGGGATTGGCTGCACCGAGGACTCGGTCAGTGAAATCGGTGAATTGAGCGTGACGTCGGCCGAGCGGTTGGGACCTCATCATTGGCATCATATTGCCATGGTCAGTGAGTTCAAGACCAACTATGCGCTCATGACCAAGGTGGCGCACCTGATCAAGAGCGGAAGCGTTATTCACAGTTTTTACAACACGATCTATGGTGGGACGGCGGGCGGCAGAGAAGGCATGGCGATTGCGATCGTTGGAGGCTGCATCTTGTTGCAAATGGCCTATATGACGACGACGCACAGCGTTTCCCCGACCCACCCTTTCTTTGGGAACACGACCACACCCGACATTCTGCGAGCGCTCGCACCCGCGCAGCAGGCCATCAGCAGGAATTCGCACCTGCTGAACGACGTGGTGATCACACCCGTAGGCGGACCGGGGACGAAGACCTTGCTCTATGAGGTGGCTGCCCAGTCGATCACTTCGGTGAGTTCGGGCGCCGCCGGGCTGATCGGCCCCCGCTCAGCTGCCGGGACGCAGCCCGGCCACGTATCCGGCCTGGAGGCCAGGTTCATGGCCGAAGTGGCCCACGCGGCGAGAGGGATGAGCCGGCGGGAGGCCAATAGACTGGTGACGGAAATCGTCGGCCGCTACCAAGAGGAATTGGATAAGCGGCCTATCGGCCAGAGGTTTGACGAGGTGTATGACGTGGTTCGCGTTCAGCCTTCGCAGGCTTGGATCGACACGTATGAGGCCGTAAAAGATGAACTGGGCCAAATGGGAATGACCTTCGACAGCCCGAGCGCGCATGCGGCTGTTGGGGGTGACCTGGTAGGTAGTGAAATCGAAGGAGGGTCATGATGCTAGGCAACTGGTTGGGAGAGATCGTCAAGCGTTCAGACAGTGGGCCGTACATGAAAGAGGCCGAGTTTGAGATGGCGCTGTCGAAGCGGACGGGGGAGTTGGTCAAGGCGCACGGGTTGAAGTTCAACGGACAGGAGCCGGTGCCGTCGGATGATGAGATGGCGGACCGGTTGTATGAGGCGGGGTTGGAACTGTTTGTGGATCTGGGGGTGTACAACCAGACGACAGAGCGCTGCATCCGTTTTTCGCGCGACGAGGCCGAGAGGGTGGTTGCAGCGGCGCCGGAGGCGGTGACGCTGGGGGTTGGGAAAGATGCGGTGGTGATGCGGCATCGGGGGGTGGAGAGCGAGGTGCCGTGCGTGGTGCACAGCGGGCCGACGGGGACGCCGTGCAGTGAGCGTTACCATCCGTTGATTCTGCAGAGCTGTGCGCGGGAGCGGCTGGTGGATTGTTTGGGGGCGGGGTCGGTATCGACGTACATGGGGCAGGCGATCACGCCTGGGACGCCGCTGGAGATTTTGGCTTCGCGGCGGGATGCGGGGGTGGCGCGCGAAGCGGTGCGGATGGCGGGGCGGCCGGGGATGCACATCAACGATGTGGCGGTGCCGCTGACCTGTGCGGGGAAGATGGCAGCGATCGATCTTGGGTCAGGGCTGCGTCCATCGGATGCGCTGTTGGTATCGCAGATGGTGGAGATGAAGACGGACTTTGATCAGCTTTCCCGGGTGGCGCATCTGCAGAATGTGGGGATGCACGTTGCCGATCTGATGACGCCGCTGATTGGTGGCTTGGGGGGAGGAGCCGAGGGGACGGCGGTGGTGACGGTGGCGAGTCACATTCTAGGGGCGGTGCTGTACAGTGCCTCGTATCACTTCATGAGCCACACGCATCTACGGTGGGTGAACAACACCGATCGGATGGGGTTGTGGATGCAGGCGATGGTGGGACAGGCGTTGGGGCGGAACACGCCGATGGTGACTGTGAACGATATCTACACGGTGTCCGGGCCGGGGACGGACGAGCTGCTGTGGGAATGTGCGGCGGGGGCGGTGGTGGGGGCGGTCTGCGGAATGAACCAGCAGGGTGCCGGAGCGACGGGCGGCTACGAGACAGACCACACGACGGGGCTGGAGGCGCGTTTCATCGCCGAGGTGGCGCATGCGGCGCTGGGGCTCACGCGTGGGGAGGCGAACGGGATCGTGCTGGAGCTGCTCAGCCACTACGAGGACACGTTCGACGAGCCGAAGCGGGGCATGAGCTTTCCGGAAGTGTATGACGAGGAAACGGTGGAGCCGAAAGAGGCATGGCTGGATATCTATCATCAGGTCCGGCAGGCCGTGATCGGACTGGGGCTGGATCTGGATGGGGGCTGGAAGAAGGTGCGGTATGAGTGAGAACCCGACGCATGTGGGATTGAGTGAGGCGCTGAAGCAGGGGAAGGCGGAGGAAGCGGAGGCGCTGGCACGGCAGGCGCTGGATGAGGGGAGCGACCCGCTGGAATTGATTCAGACGGTGGTGGTGCCGACGCTGACGGAGATTGGGCGGCGGTTCCAGGAATTTGAGATCTTTCTGCCCGAGCTGATGCTGGCCGGGGAAGCGGCCAAGCGGGCCACGGCGCCGATCGAGGCGGCGATTGCGGAGTCGGGGAAGGGGAGCGCCTCGCTGGGGACAGTGGTGATCGGGACGGTGGCTAACGATGTGCATGACATTGGGAAGAACATCGTGGGGACACTGCTGAGCGCACACGGTTTCAAGGTGGTGGATCTGGGGCGGGATATCTCGCCGAGCGGGTTCCTGGATGCTGCCGAGCAGCATGAGGCGGATGTGGTGGCGATGTCGTCGTTGATGACGACGACGCGGCCGGCGCAGCAAAGTACGATCAAGCTGTTTGAGGAAACCGGCAAGCGGGGCAGCTACAAGATCATCGTGGGGGGTGGTTCCACGAATGAGCAATGGGCCGAGAAGATCGGGGCCGACGGCTACGCCCCGGATGCGGCCTCCGCCGCTGAGCTGTGCAGGAAGCTGATTGAGTCATGAGCGCCTGGGAATGCGAAAGCCTGGGGCCCAGTGGCGAAGGTATATGGGCTGGCGCCGACACCGCAGTCGGGGGATGACCTGGTAGGCAGTGGACTCGAAGGAGGGTCATGATGCTAGCCAACTGGTTGGGAGAGATCGTCAAACGTTCAGACAGTGGGCCGTACATGAAAGAGGCCGAGTTTGAGATGGCGCTGTCGAAGCGGACGGGGGAGTTGGTCAAGGCGCACGGGTTGAAGTTCAACGGACAGGAGCCGGTGCCGTCGGATGATGAGATGGCGGACCGGTTGTATGAGGCGGGGTTGGAACTGTTTGTGGATCTGGGGGTGTACAACCAGACGACAGAGCGCTGCATCCGTTTTTCGCGCGACGAGGCCGAGAGGGTGGTTGCAGCGGCGCCGGAGGCGGTGACGCTGGGGGTTGGGAAAGATGCGGTGGTGATGCGGCATCGGGGGGTGGAGAGCGAGGTGCCGTGCGTGGTGCACAGCGGGCCGACGGGGACGCCGTGCAGTGAGCGTTACCATCCGTTGATTCTGCAGAGCTGTGCGCGGGAGCGGCTGGTGGATTGTTTGGGGGCGGGGTCGGTATCGACGTACATGGGGCAGGCGATCACGCCTGGGACGCCGCTGGAGATTTTGGCTTCGCGGCGGGATGCGGGGGTGGCGCGCGAAGCGGTGCGGATGGCGGGGCGGCCGGGGATGCACATCAACGATGTGGCGGTGCCGCTGACCTGTGCGGGGAAGATGGCAGCGATCGATCTTGGGTCAGGGCTGCGTCCATCGGATGCGCTGTTGGTATCGCAGATGGTGGAGATGAAGACGGACTTTGATCAGCTTTCCCGGGTGGCGCATCTGCAGAATGTGGGGATGCACGTTGCCGATCTGATGACGCCGCTGATTGGTGGCTTGGGGGGAGGAGCCGAGGGGACGGCGGTGGTGACGGTGGCGAGTCACATTCTAGGGGCGGTGCTGTACAGTGCCTCGTATCACTTCATGAGCCACACGCATCTACGGTGGGTGAACAACACCGATCGGATGGGGTTGTGGATGCAGGCGATGGTGGGACAGGCGTTGGGGCGGAACACGCCGATGGTGACTGTGAACGATATCTACACGGTGTCCGGGCCGGGGACGGACGAGCTGCTGTGGGAATGTGCGGCGGGGGCGGTGGTGGGGGCGGTCTGCGGAATGAACCAGCAGGGTGCCGGAGCGACGGGCGGCTACGAGACAGACCACACGACGGGGCTGGAGGCGCGTTTCATCGCCGAGGTGGCGCATGCGGCGCTGGGGCTCACGCGTGGGGAGGCGAACGGGATCGTGCTGGAGCTGCTCAGCCACTACGAGGACACGTTCGACGAGCCGAAGCGGGGCATGAGCTTTCCGGAAGTGTATGACGAGGAAACGGTGGAGCCGAAAGAGGCATGGCTGGATATCTATCATCAGGTCCGGCAGGCCGTGATCGGACTGGGGCTGGATCTGGATGGGGGCTGGAAGAAGGTGCGGTATGAGTGAGAACCCGACGCATGTGGGATTGAGTGAGGCGCTGAAGCAGGGGAAGGCGGAGGAAGCGGAGGCGCTGGCACGGCAGGCGCTGGATGAGGGGAGCGACCCGCTGGAATTGATTCAGACGGTGGTGGTGCCGACGCTGACGGAGATTGGGCGGCGGTTCCAGGAATTTGAGATCTTTCTGCCCGAGCTGATGCTGGCCGGGGAAGCGGCCAAGCGGGCCACGGCGCCGATCGAGGCGGCGATTGCGGAGTCGGGGAAGGGGAGCGCCTCGCTGGGGACAGTGGTGATCGGGACGGTGGCTAACGATGTGCATGACATTGGGAAGAACATCGTGGGGACACTGCTGAGCGCACACGGTTTCAAGGTGGTGGATCTGGGGCGGGATATCTCGCCGAGCGGGTTCCTGGATGCTGCCGAGCAGCATGAGGCGGATGTGGTGGCGATGTCGTCGTTGATGACGACGACGCGGCCGGCGCAGCAAAGTACGATCAAGCTGTTTGAGGAAACCGGCAAGCGGGGCAGCTACAAGATCATCGTGGGGGGTGGTTCCACGAATGAGCAATGGGCCGAGAAGATCGGGGCCGACGGCTACGCCCCGGATGCGGCCTCCGCCGCTGAGCTGTGCAGGAAACTGCTCAAAGGCGAGTGATGAAGCCGTATGAGATCGGGCATCGAAAGGAGGCGAAGGCCAAGCGAGAATAGGGTTCAATGAGCCCGCGTTGGCGATTGGTGCCGTGGCGGTCACCTGCTAATAGGCTCTGACATCAGCCACGGACGACTCGCATCCGATGAAAGGATGGTGAAAGAGAGATGAAACACAAGATCACATCCGCCCTGGTGGTTATTCCTTTAGTGCTGGCGATCGTAGCCTGCGGTGGTGCGGCTACCCCTGCCGCGCCGACCCAGCCAGCCGCCGCGCCGACGGAGGCGGCTACGGCAGCGACCGGTTCAACCGGGCCCAGCATCGCCCTGCTCCTCATCGGCCCCAAGGACGACAACTCTTGGGCGCAGCAGGCCTACAATGCCCTGGAGGACATGAACGCCAAGGGTGTCAAGACAGCCTGGTCTGAAAACGTGGCCGACACAGACGCCGCGCGTGTCATGGGCCAGTACATCGCTGATGGCTACAATATTGTCATCGCCCACAGCTTCAGCTACCAAGATGCCGTGATGTCAACCGCGAAAGCCAATCCGAACGTGAACTTCGCTTGGGCAGGTGGAATCCAGGGGACAGCCAAGAATGTGGCAGACTATGACCAGCCGTTCTATCAACCGTCGTACATCGTGGGCATCCTGGCTGGCTATATGTCGAAGTCGGGGCACCTCGGTGCGCTCTACGGGTTTGACATCCCAGTCTGCCACTCAATGGGAGAAGCGTTTCTGGCTGGCGCCAAGACGGTAAATCCTAATGCCACGTTGACCATGACGGCGGTCGGAAACTGGGATGACGTCGCTGCCGCCAAGGAAGCCGCGCTGGCGCAGGTCGACACAGCAGGTGTGGACTACTGGATTGGCTGTGGCGAGGGCCCGACGCTGGGCTCCATTCAGGCGGCCAAGCAGGTGGGTGCCTACACTACAGGCTATGCTGGTGATATGTCGAGCTTGGGGCCGGACACGGTCTTGGCGAGCGAGGTCTGGAACATGGACCCCATCTTCCAAACACTGTATGACGAGACCGTCGACGGTACTTTTGACAATCCGTGGCTTGTCTACGGCATCAAGGATGATGCGTTCAACATCGCCATCAACCCGAGTCTGGCGGACAAAGTCCCCCAGGCGGCCAAGGACGCGATGGACAAGGCCATGAATGACATCAAAAACGGGAGTTTGACGGTCCCGTACGTGCCGCAGTAAAGAATGGTTGCATAGCGCGGAGCTACGAATAAGGGGGAGGCCGTCAGAACCCATCGGCGTTCCGACCCTCCCCCTCGGCTTTTCACCAGAGCCTGAGGAGTACGGTTGGAGTCCAGATGACGGTACCACCAGAGGATGAGATGGTCCGGGCAAGCCAGACGCCTGTTGTTGAAATGCGTGGAATCGCCAAGCATTTCCCCGGCGTGCTGGCCAACGATCATATCAACCTGGAATTAAGACCAGGGGAGATTCTTGGCCTGTTGGGGGAGAACGGGGCAGGCAAGACGACTCTCATGAACATCCTCTACGGGTTCTATCAGGCAGACGCGGGTCAGATCCGCGTCAGAGGTGAGGAAGTTCACTTCCGGTCAAGCCAAGATGCCATTGCCCATGGCCTGGGGATGGTCCACCAGCATTTCATGTTGGTGGAAGTTTTCACCGTGGCCGAGAACATGGTGCTTGGGCAGCCGTCTCCTCGTCGGCCATTGCTCGAAGATCCGCGGGCGGTCGCAGCTCGCATCCGTGACCTTTCCGAGCGCTATGGGCTGGAAGTGGATCCGGACGCCTACATCTGGCAGCTTTCCGTCGGGCAGCAACAGCGTGTGGAGATTCTGAAGGCGCTCTATCGCGGAGCACAAATCCTGATCTTGGATGAGCCAACGGCCGTCCTAACGCCCCAAGAGACGGATGAGCTTCTTGCGATCATGCGGGCCTTGGCCGACGACGGTCGCTCACTGATCTTCATCAGCCACAAACTTCACGAAGTGTCGTCCACATGTGATCGTGTGGCGGTCCTGCGCGATGGCCGGGTCGTGGAAGTGGTGGGCCCGCATACACCAACGACGGAGATGGCTCGAATGATGGTTGGCCGGGAAGTCCTGCTTCGCGTTGAGAAACAGGCCGCTCAACCGGGAGAAGTCCTGCTGAGCGTCCGCGACCTGTGGGTTCGGGATGACCAGGACAACGTTGCCCTTCGCGGCGTGGATCTGGACGTGCGCTCGGGTGAGATTGTGGGAATCGCCGGCGTCGCTGGCAACGGACAACGCGAGTTGGAAGATGCGGTCTGCGGCCTCCGGCCGGTGGACAAGGGCCGCGTCACGCTCTGTCAAAACGACACCACGGTGGCTTCGCCTGGGGAAGTCATCGCTTCAGGGATGGGACATATCCCATCGGACAGATACGGCGTGGGGCTGGTGGGCGACTTTAGCGTCGCTGAGAATCTTGTGCTGGAAGCGTTCTGGCGGCCGCCCTTTACCCGGCACGGCCTCCTTCGAGTGGGCACTGTGAACGCCCATGCCAAGACCCTCGCCCAGAACTATGACATCCGAACACCAACCTTGGCAACCCCGGCGAGCAAGCTTTCCGGCGGCAATGCTCAGAAGCTGATTCTGGCCCGCGAGCTTTACCGGAATCCAAGAGTCCTTCTCGCGGCCCAGCCGACGCGAGGCTTGGATGTCGGCGCCACCGAGTACGTCCACAAGGAATTGGTCCGGCAACGTGATCAGGGCATGGGCATCCTCCTCATATCGACCGAGCTGGAAGAGATCCTTGCTCTCAGCGACCGGATCGTTGTGTTGTGCGAAGGCCGGATTACGGGTGAGCAGTCATCAACAAATGTGGATGTGGAAAAGCTGGGACTGATGATGGCCGGGACCCTTCAGTCGGAAGTGTGAGGAGACGGCCAGGTTGAGCGAAGCACCGATGCCCGGGCAAACGAAGCCTGAGGGAACGTCAGTCTTGAGCAGCGTTCGGTTGGATTTCGGCCGAATCGCGGCTTCTGTGGCGGCCCCTGCCGTTGGGGCGGTCGCCGGCCTCGCGTTGGGTGCCGTCCTGATCCTTCTGTCGGGAGCCAATCCAATCGCTGCCTATCGGAGCCTTGCACTTGGGGCGCTCGGTGGTCCGCGCCAGCTTACCGATACGATCTTGGAAACCACCCCGTTACTCATCATGGGCCTTGGCCTGATGGTGGCCTTCCGCAGCCGGGCCTGGAACATTGGAGGTGCGGGACAGTTCTACATCGGAGCACTTTGTGGCATCTTGGTCGGATTGACTTTCCAGGGCACCTGGCCGGCCTACCTTCTTATCCCCGCCATGCTTGTGGCAGGCGCGGCAGGCGGAGCCTTGTGGGCGGGCATTGCCGCCTTTCTGAAGGTCAGTCGAGGGATCAACGAGATCATCACCACCTTGATGCTCAACTACATCGCCGAGTTCCTGATTCTGTACTTAGCCCGCGGTCCCATGCGGGAACAAGGCAGCTATCTTCCACAAAGCGCTCAACTGGTCGGTCCTGCCCGCATGCCCACCTTACCCGGTTCGCAACTGCATCTAGGGATCCTTATCGGCATTGTCTTCATTCCGGCGACTTATGTGCTCCTTTGGAGAACACCTCTTGGCTTCCGTCTGCGCGCCATTGGATCAAATCAAGGCGCGGCCAGGTATGCAGGAATGGGCGTGGCAGCTGGCATCGGTGCGGCTTTGCTCATCAGCGGGGCTTTGGCTGGGCTGACAGGAATCACTCAGGTCAGTGCTTTGTACCCGCGGCTCAAGGACGGCATTGCCGCCGACTACGGCTTCACGGGGATCTTGGTGGCGCTCCTCGGACGATTGAGCCCCGTTGGCGTGGCCATTTCCGCGTTCTTCTTTGCGGCCCTCACCATCGGCGCGGAGGCAATGCAAACGAGGAATGGCCTACCGAACTCGATTGCCGAGGTCATTCAGGCTCTGGTGGTGCTGCTTGTGCTCGCTGGCGATGCACTCGCCCGCTATCGGAGGAAGTAGGCCATGGACCTGAGCCGCATCCTGACGATGACATTCCTCGTGGCTCTGCTGACTTCCGGGATTCGCCTGGCCATTCCGGTGTTTCTTGCCGCTTTGGGTGAGATTGTCACGGAGCGGGCGGGGGTCATGAACCTTGGGCTTGAAGGTGTCATGATCGTGGGAGCGTTGGCAGGCTTTATGGGGGATTACTACATTGAACACCTGCCGGTAGAAATGGGCCTTGCCTGGCTTGCGCCCTGGGTCGGCATTGCCCTCGGCATCTTAGGGGGAGTCGTCATGGGCTTGATCATGGCCGTTCTAACGGTGACACTCCGATCCGACCAGGTGGTTGCGGGTGTAACACTTGTCATCTTGGGCCAAGGGGTAACCACCTACGTTTTCCGGCAAGCGTTTGGCCAGCTAACCGCTAACATCAATGGATTCAGTGTGCTGCCAATCCCCTTGCTTTCCAAGATCCCTTTCCTGGGTCCCCTCTTGTTCAGCCACGACATCATGACCTACATCAGCATTCTGCTCATGTTTGGCGTCACCTACTTCCTATTCCATACGACCTGGGGTCTGAACATTCGAGCAGCGGGAGAGCATCCGGCGGCCGCTGACACCTCAGGCGTCAACGTGAATCTGGTCCGGTATGGCGCTGTCTTGATCGGAGGCGCGCTGGCGAGTCTGGGAGGCGCCGTCCTCATCGTTTCCCAACTTCATATATTCGACGAGAACATTACGGCTGGACGAGGCTGGATTGCGGTCGCCCTGGTGATCTTCTCCAGATGGCGGCCGAAGCTTGCCCTCGCCGGCGCTCTCCTGTTCGGAATTGCCAATGCCCTGCAGTACCGCCTGCAGGCCATGAACCTCAAAGGCGTACCCTATGAGTTCCTGTTGATGTTGCCGTATATCCTGACGATCGTAGTTCTCCTTCAACAGGTCCGCAAATCGGACACCCCGGCTGCTCTTGGGACCCCCTACGTGAAGGATTGATAGCGGATACGGAACATGTGGCAAGGCTATCTCATACCATCGACGCTTCCCGATGCTCTGGCGCTTCTTGCCCAACAAGATCACCCCAGGCGGGTGATCGCCGGTGGCACCGATCTGCTGCTTGAGCTAGGGGAAGTCGCGACGGTTCCCCTCGATCTTGTGGATATCAGCCGGATCCCAGAGCTCGCCTCGATCTGGCGCTCTCCGGACGGTCTTGTCCATCTCGGACCCCTCACAACTCACAGCCAGGTCGTCTCGTCCACCCTGTGCGTCGAGGTCGCTTTGCCGCTGGCACAAGCCTGCCTGAGCGTTGGCTCGCCTCAGATTCGAAACCGAGGTACCGTCGCGGGGAATCTGATCACGGCTTCTCCGGCCAACGACACGATTGTTCCGCTGATGGCTCTTGATGCGCGGGTTACGCTTCAAAGCCGACTCCGAGGCACACGTACAGTTCCCTTGGGAAACATCTATAAGGGCGTCAAACGGACGTCGATCATGCCTGATGAACTGCTGACCGATATCTCTTTCCCTTCGATTCGACGTGGTGAACGAGGTGTGTTCATCAAGCTTGGGCTTCGCCGGGCTCAGGCGATTGCGATCGCCAATGTGGCCATCGTTCTCTCCTTCGAAGAGGATATTGTCATGTCGGCCCGAATAGCCCTTGGCAGCGTGGCGCCAACGGTGATCCGCGTTCCAGGCGCAGAGGCTTTCTTGGTCGGGCGCCGCTTGATCCCAGAGGTTGTCGACCATGCCATTGACTTGTGTGTGGCTGACGCCAGCCCCATTGACGATTTGCGGGCTTCGGCGGACTACCGCAATCAGGCCGTGCGAGCCTTGGTGAGGAAGGGGCTGACGTGCCTGCGGGACAATCGCCAAGAGGCATCCTGGCCATCGCCCCGCGTGATCCTTGGAGGGCCCACACACACCAGCTCGGCAAACAATCATGGTACTGGATCCGTCTTCCCGCCCGGCGAGGACTATCCCATCGAAATCACTGTCAACGGTCAGGGCACGACGGTCAACCACGCCAAAGCGAAGACGTTGCTGCAGGTACTGCGTGAGGATCTCGGCTTGATCGGTACCAAGGAAGGATGCGGTGAAGGCGAGTGTGGGGCGTGTACTGTGTTGCTCGACGGAAAGGCTGTTCTGAGCTGTCTTGTCCCAGCGCCGTACGCCCACCATGCAAACGTCACCACAGTCGAAGGATTGGGCCGTGATGGTCGGCTCAGCGCCTTGCAGCATGCGTTTGTAGAGACCGGGGCCGTCCAGTGCGGCTTCTGCACTCCCGGGATGCTCATATCAGGTGAAGCGCTCCTCAGGGAACGACCACGGCCGACGCGTGAAACCATCCGAGAAGCGCTGTCAGGCAACCTGTGCAGATGCACCGGCTACTACAAGATCGTCGAGGCGATTGAGGCCGCAGCCAGATACAATGAATCGGCGGAGGTCGTCGACTCATGAGCGAAACGGGCATCGTTGGGCAATCGATCCCGAGGGTGGACTCGCTGGCAAAGGTCACGGGAACAGCGGAATTCCCAGGTGATCTGAGCATGCCGGGGATGATACATATGAAGGTGCTCTTTGCCGGCCGCCCACACGCACGAATCAGGGGCATCAACACCGAAAGAGCACTGGCTTGCCCGGGCGTCGTAGCTGTGCTCACTGGGGATGATGTACCGGTCAACAGTTACGGGATCAGCGAAAACGATCAGCCTGTGTTGTGCAACCGGGTGGTCCGTTTTGAAGGAGATCGGGTCGCCCTGATTCTTGGCGAAGACGAGAGGATCGCCGAGCAAGGAAGACGCCTCGTTGAAGTGGAGTACGAAGACCTTCCCGTCATCGAGACGGCCGAGTATGCGCTGGCCGAAGGTAGCATCTTGGTGCACGATGAGAAGCAGAGCAATCTTCTAGACTCATTCCGAGTCCGCAAGGGCGATGTCGAGATTGGCTTCGCCCTGGCTGATGTGATTGTTGAAGGCACCTACGATATCGGCGGTCAGGAGCATGCCTACATGCAGCCGGATGCCGGACTCGCCTATATCGACGATGAAGGCGTACTCGTTGTAAAGACGGGCGGGCAGTGGGCGCACGACGACAGGAGGCAGATTGCCAGGAGCCTGGGCCTGCCCGAGGCACGAGTGCGCGTATTCTACCCGTATATCGGCGGAGCTTTTGGCGGACGTGAGGATGTGTCTGTTCAGATCTTGCTCGCCCTGGCTGCGCTGAAGACCGGTCGGCCCGTCAAGCTAGTGTGGAGTCGCCACGAGACGACCATCGGTCACCACAAGCGTCACCCCATGACGATCCGCAGCCGATGGGGTGCAATGCACGATGGCAGGATCGTGGCGCAAGAAACGGACATCCTGGCGGATGCAGGTGCCTATGCATCGACCAGCGCCTACGTCGTCAATTCAACGGTCTTGGCCTGTTCTGGACCCTACGAAGTACCGAACGTAAAGATTGACGCACGAGCCGTCTACACTAACAATCCGCCTAGCGGTGCGTTTCGCGGTTTCGGCATCCCGCAAGGCGTTCTTATGGCAGAGTTGCAGACGGCGCGTTTGGCAGAGAAACTCGGTATGGATCCCGTCGACGTCCGGATGAGGAACTTCCTCAAGCCAGAGTCTGTGACCCATCTGATGTCGGAAATGCCAGCCGGGCTCCGAGCCAAGGAAACTCTCGAAGCAGCTGCCCTTTCTGCGGGATGGCGAAACGATCAAGGAGGATGGGCGCGTCCGGAGATACGTGCGGCCTCGGAACCTGGTATCAAACGGGGCGTCGGGATTGCGGCCGGATGGAAGAATGTGGGTTACACATTCGGATACCCAGAGAATGCCACCACGGTCATCGAGCTGCACGGCGGCGCGGAAATCGAACGGGCCGTTGTTCGTCTAGCCGCGGCCGAGGTCGGCCAGGGCATTCACACGGCGGTGGTTCAGATGGCGTCGCAGGCCCTAAACGTGCCTCTCGATAGGATCGAGGTGATCTACACTGACACGGCTCGTACTCCGTCGGCGGGCAGCGTCTCGGCATCCCGGATGGTCTATATGGCGGGCAATGCGCTCCTGGTCACCGCCAAGGCTGCCCTTGAGGCATGGCGCGATGAGCAGCGTCCAGTGATCGTCGAAAGAACCTTTGAACCTCCCGCCACCGAACCGATGGACCCGCAGACCGGCCGAGCGAATGGTGTCTTCGCCTTTGCCTATCTGGCGCAAGCCGTCGAGATTGAAGTGGACACTTCCACGGGACAGATCCACGTGGCACGCATCGTGAGCGCACATGACGTGGGCAAGGCGGTCAACCCTCGGATAGTCGAAGGTCAGATCCAGGGAGGCGCGATCCAAGCCTTGGGGTGGGCGACCTCCGAGGATTTCATCGTTCAGAAGGGGATCGTGGCTACTCCTACTTTCAGCACCTACTTGATTCCTACCGTCTTGGACGTGCCACCGGCTTTCGAATGCATTGTGCTTGAAGATGCCCTACCCTCAGGCCCCTGGGGAGCGACGGGGGTTGGGGAAATGTCTTTCTTGGCCATTGCGCCCGCGGTCATCGACGCGCTGCATGACGCGACTGGAGTTTGGTGCACCCAAGTACCCCTGACCCCTGAGCGTGTGCTAGCGGCCCTTGGCGAAGCGGCTGAGGCCAACGCTTCACTTACTGGCCACAGGTAGGAGACGGCATGCCCTGTTTGGACCATTTCATTCTCGATCTGGATGTAGATCAAGTGCTTCGAGCGGAAGCTGCGGACCCAACTGTGATCCGTGCCCGGCAGCCTGACCTCGTTCGGGTTGCAGCTCAGGCCTTGGCTGAAGGACACCGCTTGATTTCGCCCAAGGTTCTCTACGAGAGAAAGTCGGTCGCCAGCGTCGGTCATGAATGGCTCGAACTGCAGGGGGGGCTCAAGCTCCGTGGAGGGTCACTGTCCAACCACCTCCTACACGCTGAGGAAATCGTGATTGTCCTGGCGACTGTGGGGGGAGTGATTGAAGCACGTTCACGCGCTCTTTTCGATGCCGACCCTGTCTACGCATTGGCGCTCGATGCAGTGGGTGTAGCGGCATTGGATGCCCTGACGGCGGAAGTTCTGCAGATCTTTCGAACCGAAGCCGGCGCTCACGACAGCAAGGTCGGCATGCCTCTCAGTCCGGGGATTGATGGTTGGCCCGTAGACATGGGGCAGCCACAGCTGTTTGGGCTCCTCCCGGCTGAGGAGATCGGCGTAAAGCTCACAGAGACCCACATGATGATCCCCTCCAAATCGGTGACCATGATCTTTGGCATGGGCCGTTCCGTGGACGAAGAGGGGATAGCTTGCGACATCTGTGTGGCAAGGGATCACTGTCGCTACCGAAAAGTAGGATGACATTCCCCCCACGCCCGCCTATGCCATGAGTCTCGGTGCTGTCAAGCTTGAGGTGTCTGAGGTAGCTCCTGGGTCAATCAGACATCCAGAGCGATCCCCAGTTCTTCGAGCCATTTCTGATACTCAATCAGAGGCAGGTCGGCGGGCCGAAGCGGAAGCTCGATCTTGCTCCAAAAAGGGGGAAGAAGCCAGGGACGCTGGCTTTCCACGATCACCTTATCCTGGGCCCGCACCTGGTCTTCGAATTCCTCATAGTGGTGATCGTGCACTGCGTCGAGATCATAATTGCGAACCACCCGCCAAAAGCTGGCAGTGGACTTGAATGTGTGGGGGCAAGTAGCCAGCCAGATCACGTAGCAGGTTCCGCCTTCCCCTTCTTTAATCAGACGAATGACTCCTGGCATGCCGACGTAGTTGGTGTAGGAGATTAGAGGATTGTCTAGCGATACATTCCCTTCGGGTGAGTCCGACGTGCTGACATTCTTGGGCTGTCGGATGGAATAGCGAGACACCAGATATCTCCCCTGACGTTCCACGGTGTGCAACGGCGCATCTGTGTGGTTTCGATCGCCGAGCAACCCGGCGTGGACCCAGGGGAAATGGGTGTCGTCCAAGGCCCCCATGATCATTCGGGGTGCACTTGCCACCCAGGGCTCGTAAACACGAAGCGGGCCCGCATGGAAGCCGGGGTCGTTGAGCTCAGGGAACTCTGGAATGTCAAACTGAGGCTCTTCGTCCAGGCAGATCCAGATAAGCCCGAATTGCTCGCGCGTCAGGTATCGTGGGACTTTGGCGTCTCGGGGGATCTCACGCCCCTCGGCCAACTGGGGAATGTTGACACACCGCCCGTCTTTGTTGTAGGTCCAGCCGTGGTAGAGACACATCAGGCATTCTTCCCCGTCGTGCTCGACCACTTCGCCCAATGAGAGTGATGCCTGAAAATGGCGGCAAACGTCGTCCAAGGCTATGACCTCTCCATTTGTTTTTGTCAATCGAAAACGCGCCCATTTGATCATCGAAAATGAGACCACCTTGCGTCAGTGAGTCGCGATTGTGATCGTCGAAAATGCTCCCACTTGATCATCGAAAACGCGCCCACCCCTAATCGACCTCCTGGGCCATCCGCTCCCGGAAGCGGTAGGACTCACCGATCAGCTCCAGGATGTGAGCGTGGTGAGTGAGCCGGTCCAGCAGCGCCGCCGTGAGCTTCTCCTCCCCGAAGATCTGCGTCCAGTCGGCAAACTTCAGGTTGGTGGTCACGATCATGGCCACCCTTTCGTAGAGCTCGGAACAAAAGGTGAAAAGCACCTGGGCTTCGTTGGGTGTAAAAGGGATGAAGCCGAGCTCATCCAGCACCACCAGCTTCTGCTTCAGCGCGCTGGCGATGAAGCGGTGCAACCTGAGCTCGCTCTGGGCCTGCAGGAGCTCATTGGTCAGGGCAGCTGCCGTCCAAAACCGTACCTTCTCCCCCTGCCGGCAGGCTGCCAGCCCCAGTCCGATGGCCAGGTGGGTCTTTCCGAGCCCCGGGTTGCCCACCAGCAGGATGGTCTCCCGTCTGGCCAGATACTCGCCCCGGGCCAGATCAAGCACACGGGCCTTGTCCAGCGCGGGGATGGCGGAGAAATCGAAGTCGGCCAGCTCCTTGAGGGCCGGGAACCTGGCTGCCTTCACCCGGCGGGCAATGCGGTTCTGTTCGCGCTGGGCGACCTCCACCTCGGCCAGCGCCTGCAGGTAGCGGACGTGATCGTGGTTGCTGCGGGCAGCGTCTTCGGCGAAGGAGGCGTAGTTGGCCAGAAAGGTGGGCAGCCGCAGCTGCCGCAGGTAGGTCTCCAGCAGGGCGCCCTCGGTCATGTCTGGCTGCCTCCCAGGAGCTGCTCATACTGCTCCAGCACCACCGGCTGTTCGCCGATCCCTTGCAGCTGAGGCCGTCCCGCCAGGTCCAGGGGCTCCGGTCGCCCTTCAATGTGCTGCTCCCGACGCAGCAGCAGCTGGATGCCGTCCAGCGTGGGCACGCCAGCCTGGAGGGCGGTGCGGACGGCCCGCTCGATCTGCCCCGCCTGGTGCTCCCGGTGCAGCTTCAGGATCGCAATGAACTCTTTCACCCCCCGGCCCTCGGGCCAGCGGGACTGCAGG
>CAZOTG010000006.1:22990-23331 GCA_964582585.1 uncultured Chromatiaceae bacterium
AGGGCCAGCTCGCAGAGACGCCGGACCTGCCGGAGATGGGCCTCGGCGCGGAGCGATTCGTGCAGACTTCGCGGCAGTCGTACCGTGATCACGCGAGTCGGCTCCTGCTCCGCGGCCCCGTCGAGCTTCTGCTTTCGCTCTCGCAGGCTTTTCAGGAGCTGCTCATAGACCGGCGGCCAGGTTTCACGCCACCGCCGGACCGGCACAGCGTGCTCGAAGGCCCCCGGCCGCTGGGAGATCAGCCCCAGGTAGTGCAGGGGGTCGATGATGTCCTGCTCCCGTCCAAAGCAGCGCTCGTGGGCGGCGATCACCTGATCCAGGTAGAGGACTTCCACCTTGAA